>DASZON010000307.1:0-20834 GCA_035550755.1 Actinomycetota bacterium
GGCCGTGCTCGGGCAGCTGGCGGACTGGTTCGGGTCGGGGGTGGTCGCCTGGCGGCACCTCAAGACCTACGTCATCCCCCACGCCCAGCCGGCCCAGCCGCCGGGCGCCCTCGACCCGCCGGAGCGGCCGGTGCGGCTGCGTCCCGGGCTGTACGTCTGCGGTGACCACCGCGACAACGCCTCCATCAACGGCGCCCTGGCGTCGGGCCGCCGGGCCGCCGAGGCGGTCCTCGACGACCTCTGAGGCCCGGGGACGGCCCCTGCCGGCTGTCGGGAGCGCGAGGTAGGCTTGGCGCCATGAGCGAGCAGCGCAGTACCGACGCCGAGCACCTCGAGGTCGGCTCCGGAGACGTCCTGGTCGCGGTCGGGACGATGAAGGGGGCGTTCCTGTTCGCCGGCGACCCGGGGCGCGGGACGTGGCGGTCCGGCGGGCCCTACTTCCGGGGCGAGCAGGTGTACGCGATCGGGTTCGACGGCCGCGGCGGGCGGCGCCGGCTGCTCGCCGGGACCGAGCACGGCCACTGGGGACCGGTGGTGCGCTGGTCGGACGACCTGGGCCGGACCTGGAGCGACCCGCCGGGCGGCAACCTCCGCTTCCCGGAGGGGACCGACGCCTCCCTGGCCCGGGTGTGGCAGCTCCAGCCGGCCGGCGACGACCGGCCGGACACGGTCTTCGCCGGGGTCGAGCCGGCGGCGCTGTTCCGCTCCGACGACGCCGGCGAGACGTTCGAGCTGGTCCGGGGCCTGTGGGACCACCCCCACCGGCCGCGCTGGGAGCCGGGCGGCGGCGGGCTGTGCCTGCACAGCGTCCTGGTCGACCCGGGCGACCCCGACCGCATGTGGATCGCCATCTCCACCGGCGGGGTCTACCGGACCGAGAACGGCGGCAAGCGCTGGCAGGCCCGCAACCAGGGCGTCCGGGCCGTGTTCCTGCCCGACAAGTACCCCGAGTTCGGCCAGTGCGTGCACAAGATCGCCCCCGCCGGCGGGCGCCCCGACCGGCTCTACCTCCAGAGCCACTGGGGCCTGTACCGCAGCGACGACGCCGGCGACCACTGGGAGGACATGGCCAACGGCGTCCCCAGCGACTTCGGGTTCCCGATGGTCGCCCACCCCCGCGACCCCGACACGGCCTGGATCATCCCGCTGGACTCCGACGAGTTCCGCTGCACCCCCGACGGCCGGGCGCGGGTGTACCGGACCGGCGACGCCGGGGCCTCCTGGGAGGCGCTCGGCGACGGGCTGCCCGAGCGCGACGCCTGGCTGACGGTGCTGCGCGACGGGTTCGGGACCGACGGGCTCGACCCGGCCGGCCTGTACTTCGGGACCCGCACCGGGCAGCTGTTCGCCTCGGCCGACGAGGGCGGGCACTGGCGGGCCCTGGCCGAGTGGCTGCCCCCGGTGGTCTGCGTCAAGGCCGCCGTCGTCCCCTGACGGGGCCGGCCGATGCCCACCGTCCACCTCCCCTCGGCGCTCGCCGGCCACTCCGGCGGCCGGCGCCACCTCCAGGTCGCCGGGGCCACCGTCGGCAAGGTGCTGGCCGCCCTCGGCCAGGCCCATCCCGGGGTCGGCCAGCGGGTCCTCGACGAGCAGGGGACCTTGCGCCGGCACGTCAACGTGTTCGTCAACGGCGAGAGCATCCGCTACCTGGACGGGGTCGAGACGCCGGTGGCCGACGGCGACGAGGTCTGGATCCTCCCGGCCGTCTCCGGCGGGTGACAACGCCGGGGCCCCGGCCTATCTTGAAACCTGACACCCGGTGGAGTGGAGGACGGCGCCATGCTCGACGAGCTGCTCTTGACCCTGCTGGTGATGACCGTGCTCGCGGGTGCGGTGACCGTGGCCGTGGTGTGGCGGGTCGTCCGCTGGGTCCGGCGTAGCCCGGCCATCCACCGGCGGGTCCGCAGCGCGCAGGCGCTGACCGCCCCGCCCGGCGCCCGCCGCCAGGTCGCCTGCCTGCGCCGCGACCTCAGCGCCGCCGCCCACGCCACCGGCCAGGCGGTCGCGGTCGTCAAGGAGGCCGGCGGCACCGTCGGCGACCTGCCCCACCTGGCCCGCCGGCTCATCCGGGTCGCCCGCACCCTCGACGCCGAGCTCCGTCTGCTGGCCGGCGAGCCCGACCGCGCCGAGCTGGCCCGCGTCCTCCCCGCCGCCAGCGCCCGCGTCGCCGACGTCTCCCGGGTCGCCCTCACCATCCGCCGCGCCGCCACCGCCGGCCTCGGCGCCGACACCGCCGCCGAGCTCGCCCCCCTCCAGGCCGAGGTCGCCCGCGAGGTCCAGGCCCTCGACGCCGGGGTCGACCGCCTCCTGGCCCTGGCCTCGGGCTCCTGACCCCCGGTTCCTGACCCCGGGCCAGGCGTGCTGGAGCCCGCGCCGGCCCGGCATGGGCCCCCAACCGGGAGGGTAGCCGACACACCGGAGCAGCGCGCGCAGCCGTCCACAGCCCCCAGCGAAGCCGCGGCGGCTAGACGTTGAAGCGGATGTGGAGGACGTCGCCCTCCTGGACGGCGTAGGACTTGCCTTCGGTGCGGAGGAGGCCCTTGGAACGGGCGGTGTCCCAGCCGCCGGCGGCGACCAGGTCGTCGTAGGCGATCACCTCGGCTCGGATGAAGCCGCGCTGCAGGTCGGAGTGGATGCGGCCGGCGGCCTCGGGGGCGGTGGCGCCCCGGCGGACCTCCCAGGCTCTCGTCTCGTCCGCGCCGGTGGTCAGGAACGTCAGCAGGTCCAGGAGCCGCCAGGCGGCCCCGACCACCTGGTCGAGGCCGCCGCGCGCGACCCCGTAGCCGGCCAGCAGCTCGGCGGCGTCCTCGGGGGGGAGCTCGGCCGCCTCCGCCTCAAGGGCGGCGGCGACCGCCACCGTGGGCAGGCTCAGCTTGGCCTCGGCGTCGGCGGCCCGCTCGGCCGCCGAGGCGGCGTCGGCCTCGGCCACGTTCAGCACCGCCAGGGCGGGCTTGAGGGTCAGGGGGGCGAAGTTGCGCAGGACCCTGGCCTCCTCCGGCTGCCAGTCGGCCTCGCGTAACGGCGTGCCCCGGTCGAGCAGGTCGCGGGCGCGGGCGAGCACGCCCGCCTCCAGGGCGGCGTCCTTGACCCCGGCCCGGGCCTTCTTGGCCGCCTTGTCGGCCCCGCCGGCGATCGACTCCAGGTCGGCGACGGTCAGCTCCAGGGTCAGCTCGGCCGCCGCCTCGACCGGGTCGGGGCCGGTCTCGTCCCAGGCGGCCAGGACCATGGCCAGGGCGTCGGCCTCCCGTAACGCCCCGAGGCCTTGAGCGGCCAGGCCGCCGCCGGAACCGGCCGACAGTCCCGCCACGTCCACGAACCTGGCCTGGACGGACACCTTCTTGCGGGAGCGCTCCAGCTCGGCCAGCACGTCGACCCGGGGGTCGGGGACGGGCACGGCGGCCACGCTGGCCTTGCCGGCCGCCCCGCCGGCGGCGACGCCGGCCCGGGTCAGGGCGTTGAAGAGGGTGGTCTTGCCGCTCTGGGGGAGCCCGACGATGCCGACATCTTTCATGCAAAGAGCCTAGCGCTTCGAGGTTCATTCGCGATCCCGGGCAGCCGATAGAGAGACCATGCAGACCGCCATCACTCGGACCAGCGGCCCCGGGCGGGTCCTGCTCGTCGATGACCACCCGGCGGTCCGCCGCGTCCTGCGCTCGCTGCTCGAGGAGGTCGGCGGCTGGCAGGTGGTGGGCGAGGCCGACTCCGGTGAGGCCGCCCTCGACCTGGTCGAGCAGCTGGTCCCGGACGTGGTGCTGATGGACTGCCGCATGCCCGGGGCGGGCGGGGTGGCCGCGACCAGGGAGATCGTGAAGCGCTGGCCGGAGGTGGCGGTGGTCGCTCACACCGCCTACGCCGACGAGACCTACGTGCGGGAGATGGTGGCCGCCGGGGCCCGCGGCTACGTGCTCAAGGGCGACGTGCCCGCGGCCGTGCTGGAGGCCCTGGCCGCGGCCCGCCAGGGCCAGGCCCGGCTGTCGGCCGCGGTCACCGGCCCGGTCATGGAGGACCTGCGCGAGCTGTACGAGGCCGCGGTCAACCGCTCCAAGGAGCTGGAGGCCCAGAACGCCGACCTGAGCGCCTCGGTGGCCCGCCTCGAGGAGGTCGACCGGCTCAAGGACGAGTTCCTGGCCATGGTCAGCCACGAGCTCCGGACCCCGATCACGGTCGTCCTCGGGATGGCCCAGACCCTGGTCGGGCGGCCCGACATGGCCGCCACCGCCGACGGCCAGGAGATCCTCCAGCGGGTCGTCCGCCAGGGCAAACGGCTGCGGGACATGGTCGAGCAGCTCCTCCAGGCGAGCGCGTTCGTGGCCAACCGCAGCCCGGTGCTGCGGGCCGAGGAGGTGATGGCGGCCGAGGTGGTGCGCGAGGTGGTCGACGACTGGCGCATGACCGAGCCCGACCGCCGGGTCGAGCTGCTCCTGCCCAGCCAGCCCCGCTCGATCCACGGCGACGCCGAGGCCCTGCGGATGGTGGTCGGCAACCTGGTCGACAACGCCGGCAAGCACGCCCCGCCCGGGACCCCCGTGCGGGTCCTGGTCCTCCAGCCCGCCGGCCAGACCCGCATCGAGGTCATCGACGAGGGCCAGGGGGTGGCCGAGATCGACCGGGAGCGCATCTTCGCCCCCTTCACCCAGCTGGACGCCTCCACCACCCGGCGGGTCGGCGGGGTCGGCCTCGGCCTGTTCCTGGTCGACCGCCTGGTCAGGGGCATGGGAGGCCGGGTCTGGGTGGAGGACAACGCGGGCGGCGGCGCCTGCTTCGTGGTCGAGCTGCCCGACCTCGCCCCGGTATAGTTCGCGCCCGGCCGGGAACCGCCCGGCTGTCCCGGGCGTCCAAATGGCATGAACCCCATGAACCGCACCAACCTCCTCCGGCTGCTGGGCGGCTGCCTGCTGGCCGGCCTGCTGGTCGCGGGCTGCGCCGAGCCCGACGGCGGTGACGGCGGCGCCGGCCAGGGCGGCGCCGCCACCACCACCGTGCCGGCGACCACGCCGACCACGGCGCCGGGCAAGCCCACCGAGCCGACCCGGAGCGGCGGCCCGGTCACCGTCACCGGCACGGTCACCAAGGGGGTCGAGCCCGGCTGCCTGCTCCTGGCGGCCGAGGACGGCGGCCAGTTCCTGCTGGTCGGCGGCGAGCGGGCCGAGCTGCGGCCCGGCCGCCGGCTGGCCGTGACCGGCCAGGTCGACCGCGGGCTCCTCAGCACCTGCCAGCAGGGCGAGCCGCTGGTCGTGGCCGCGATCGAGGCCATCCCTTAGCCTTCCGGGGACAGCGCCGCACCGGGAAGGAACGGCCGTGCCCGACCTCGAGGAGGAGCCGGCGCCATACCAGCGCTCGCCGGTCGACGTCCTGCGCCTCGTCGTGGCCGGCCTGGCGTTCCTGGCCAGCCTGACCCTGGCCGTCGCGGCCGAGAACACCATGGCCGGGATCGAGGCCGACCTGCTGCGGCTGGTCGACCGGCTGCCGTCGGGGCTGGCCGACTTCCTGGTCGGGCTGGTCCAGCTGGTCGCCGTGGTCACGCCCCTGGTCGCGGTGGCCGTGGTGCTGGTGCTGCGCCGGTTCCGGCTGGCCGCCCTGGTGGTCGTGGCCACGCTGGTCGCGGCCGTCCTGGAGGCGCTGCTGGCGTCCGGGCTCGATCACCTCGAGCTGCCATCGCTGGCCCAGGCCCTGGCCGAGCAGTCCTGGGTCGCCGGGGCCGCCTTCCCGAGCCCGGCCTGGATCTGCGGGGCGGCGGCCTCGGCCACCGTGGCCAGCCCCTGGCTGACCAGAGGGTGGCGGCGGGCCGCCTGGTGGCTGGTCGGAGCGTTCGCGATCACCCGGATGGTCACCGGCCACGAGTTGCCGTTGACCGTCCTGTCGGCGGTCGCCCTCGGCTCGGTGGTCGGCTCGGCCGGGCTGCTGCTGGCCGGGCGGCCGAGCCTGCGCCCGGACCGGCGGCAGCTGACCGGCGCCATGGCCCGCTCCGGCCTGGAGGTGACGTCGCTGGAGCGGGCCGGGGTCGACGCCCGCGGCTCCACCCCGTACTTCGCCAAGCTCGCCGACGGCCGCCGGCTGTTCGTCAAGGCCCTCGGCCAGGACGAGCGCGACGCCGATCTCCTCTTCCGGGCCTGGCGGCGGCTGCGGCTCCAGAACGTCGGCGACGAGCTGCCCTACTCGACCCTGCGGCGGGCCGTGGAGCACGAGGCGCTGGTGTCGCTCAAGGCCAGCGACGCCGGCCTGCGCACCCCCCACATGGTCACCGTGGCCGCGGTCGGCGAGCTCACCATGGTGCTGGCGTACGACGCCGTGGAGGGCCGCACCCTCGACGAGGCCGACCCGGGGGCGATCACCGACGACCTCCTGCACAGCGCCTGGCAGCAGGTGGCCCGGCTCCGGCGCGAGCGGATCGCCCACCGTGACCTGCGCCTGGCCAACGTGCTCATGGACGGTGACGGCGAAGCCTGGCTGATCGACTTCGGCTTCGCCGAGCTGGCCGCCAGCGACGACCTGCTCGACGCCGACGCCGCCGAGCTGCTGTCCTCGACCTTCGCCCAGGTCGGGGCCGCCCGGGCGGTGGACGCGGCCGTGACCGTGCTCGGGCCCGGCCCGGTGACCTCGGCCCTGCGCTACCTGCAGCCGGCCGCCCTGAGCACGGCCACCCGCCGGGCCGTCAACGACCTCCCCGGCAAGGTCGGGCCCCTGCGGACCGAGATCCTGGAGGTCACCGGCAGCCCCGAGCCCGAGCTCGCCGAGATCGAGCGGGTCAGCGCCCGGCGGGTGGCGGTATGGCTGTTCACCGGGGTCGCCGTCTACCTGCTCATCCACCAGCTCTCCGACGTCCAGCTCCTGGCCCAGCAGGTCAGGGACGTCGACTGGCGCTGGCTGCCGGCGGTGGTGGCCATGGCGGTGCTCAGCTACGCCGCCGCCACCCTGAGCGCCGTCGGCTCGGTCCCGGACCGGCTGCCCCCCTGGCCGACCTTCGTCGCCCAGGTCGGGGCGTCGTTCGTCAACTGGGTGACCCCGGCCAAGGTGGGCGGGCTGGCCCTGGGCGCCCGCTACATGGAGCGCCAGGGCGTCCACCCGGCGGTGGCGGTCAGCGGGGCCGGGATCAACGCCGTGGCCGGGGCGGTCATGCACGCCGCTCTCCTCGCCTTCTTCGTGGTGGTGGTGGGCGTCGGCGGCCTCCACGGCGTCCATCCCCCGTCCAGCCGGACCGTTGCCCTGGTCGGGCTGGGCATCCTGGCCGCCGCCGGCCTGGTCGCGGCCGTCCCGGGCGGGCGCCGGCTGGTCTACCGGCATGTCGTCCCCAGCGTGCGGCGGGCCGTCGGCGGCATGCGCGAGCTGGCCACCCACCCCGGCAAGCTCGCCCTGCTGTTCGGCGGGTCGGCCCTGGTCACCCTGTGCTACGCCTTCGGCCTGGTCGCCTGCGTGGAGGCGTTCGGCGGCGGCCTGACCGTCCCGGCCATCATCGCCACCTACCTGGTCGGCGCGGCCATTGCCCAGGCCGCCCCCACCCCGGGTGGGATCGGGGCCGTCGAGGCCGCCCTGATCGCCGGCCTGACCGCCGCCGGTCTCGACAAGGAGACGGCCGTCCCGGCGGTGTTCCTGTTCCGGCTGGCCACCTTCTGGCTGCCGATCCTCCCCGGCTGGCTGGCGTTCACCTGGCTGCAGCACAGCGACCGCATCTGAGCGGGCCGCCCCGGATGCCGGGTTGGCGGGGGAATGGGGTCGGCAGGGCTCCCTAGGACCGCCCCCTAGGCCGTCGACCAGCTGAAGTCGGCAAGACCATGCAAATCCGCCAAGACCCATGGTCCGGCCCAACCCGGCGTGGCTAACTGGGCCTGCGGGGGCGGACGGATGCCCCCGGTGGACGCACAGGGGGCGAGCGGGCATGGAGGGGCAGAGGTCGGTCAGCGCCGTGCTCGGCGGTGGGTCGGTGCTGCGGGCGGCCGACGTCGACGTCGGCCGGGCCCGGGAGCGGCGCCGGCAGCGGCGGCTGACCCGCCTGGCGATCGTCCTGTGGGTGGTCACCCTGGCCGTCTGGTGGCGGATCCTGACCGGCGGGTCGCTGAACCCGCTGGCCTCCCTGGACCTGGGGCCCGACGCCATGCTGTGGCTCCCGGCGGTGCTGATCGTGGTGCTGATCGCCGTGGTCATGCTCCTGCCCATGGCGGGCCAGGGACGGTCACCCCACCTGACCTGGCGGCCCGAGCAGATCGACATCGGCCTGGACGACGTCAAGGGCCTTGGCCCGCTGCGCGACGAGGTCACCAAGACCCTGAACCTCTTCCTCGGCTACGCCACCTTCAAGGACCGCCTTGGCGGCAACCCGCGCCGGGGGATCCTGTTCGAGGGCAAGCCCGGCACCGGCAAGACCCACATGGCCAAGGCCATGGCCCGCCATGCCGGGGTGCCGTTCCTGTTCGTCTCCGCGACCAGCTTCCAGTCGATGTGGTACGGCATGACCGCCCGCAAGATCCGCGCCTTCTTCAAGGCCCTGCGCAAGGCGGCCCGCACCGAGGGCGGGGCCATCGGCTTCATCGAGGAGATCGACGCCATCGGCGGCCGCCGCGGCGGCCTGGACGGCGGCGACGGCCCGGTCTCCTCGGGCACCGGCGGGGTCGTCAACGAGCTGCTGGTGCAGCTCCAGAGCTTCGACACCCCGCCCCTGGCCGAGCGGGTCGGTGGCCGGCTGATCGACTGGGTCAACGGCTGGCTGCCGGCCTCCTCGCAGCTCGCCAAGCGCCCCCCGCGCTACAACAACATCCTGGTCATCGCGGCCACCAACCGGGCCGACGCCCTCGACCCGGCCCTGCTGCGGCCCGGGCGCTTCGACCGCCGGCTCTACTTCGACCTGCCCAACGCCGCCGGCCGCCGCGAGCTGATCGACTACTTCCTGGCCACCAAGGCCCACCACCCGGAGCTGGACGACGACGCCGTCCGGGCCGAGCTGGCCCACATCACCTTCGGCTACACCCCGGTGATGATCGAGCACCTGCTGGACGAGTCGCTGATCTGGGCCCTGCGGGCCGGCCGCGACGGCATGCGCTGGACCGACGTCAGCCAGGCCAAGCTGTCGGAGGAGATCGGGCTCAAGCAGCCGGTCGCCTACACCCCGCTGGAGAAGGAGATGGTGGCCACCCACGAGGCCGGCCACGCCGTCGCCGCCTACCTGTCCGGGGTCGGCCGCCGCCTCGAGGTCCTCTCGATCGTCAAGCGCAAGGACGCCCTCGGCCTGCTGGCCCACAACGACAGCGAGGAGCGCTGGACCCGGACCCGCACCGAGCTGCTGGCGTTCCTGCGGATCGCCTGCGCCGGCATGGCCGCCGAGGAGCTGTGGTTCGGCGAGTCGACCACCGGGCCGGGCGCTGACCTGGTCGGGGCCACCGGCATCGCCGCCCAGATGGTCGGGGCCCTGGGCATGGCCGACTCGCTGGTCTCGTTCATGGCCATGGAGGAGGGGCTGAACGAGCGCAACGTGGTCGCCAAGGTCCTCTCCGACCCCGACGGCCGGGCCCGCACCGACCGGCTCCTCAAGGAGGCCAGGCAGGCCGTCAAGGAGCAGCTCGACCTGCACCGGCCGCTGGTCGAGGCGCTCCGGGACGCCCTCCTGGAGCGCGAGGAGCTGATCGGCCAGGAGATCCTCGAGGTCCTGCGCGAGGCCGAGGCCGAGGCCGGCCGGGTCGCGCCCCTGCCGGCCCGGGGCGCCCCCAGCCTGCTGGCCCGCCGCCCGGCCCCGCCGGGCCGGCTGGCCGATCCGGGCCAGGGCGGGTAGGTTCATCCCCGATCGACCGGGGCACCCCCTTGGGGCTCCCCGGACCCCTCCGGAGGTGACCTGACCTTGGCGACCCTGTTTCCCGACGACGACCTGCCCCGCGAGCCCGACCCACCCGAGCGGGCGACCGAGATCGACAAGCAGGACCCGGCGACCCCCGACGAGATCCCCGAGCCCGAGGCCTCGGAGGTCGAGAGCGCCCGGCTCCTGGCCAACCAGGCCCGCCCCGAGCTCGGCGCGGCCGGGTTCTCGGACCAGCGCATCGACGAGCTGGCCTCGGAGTTCATCGCCAGGGACATCGGCGAGGGGTACGAGGAGTTCCTGCGCTGGGCCCAGGCCGAGGGCCAGCTGCCCCAGGGCGGCAGCGAGCTCTTCTAGGCCGCCGCCGTGGTCAAGCGGGTGCCCTTTACCGGCGAGGAGAAGGAGAGCCTCCAGGTCGCGCTCGACCGCCACCGGGACGCGATCCTGTGGAAGCTGGAGGGCCTCGGCGACAAGGACCTGCGGCGGCCGCTGGTCCCCTCCGGGACCAGCCTGCTCGGGCTGGTCAAGCACCTGGCGGCGGTCGAGTACGGGTGGTTCTGCGACACCTTCGGCCGGCCGGCCGAGCCGCTGCCCTTCGACGACGACGATCCTGACGCCGACCTACGGGTCGAACCGTCCGAGACGACCGCCGACATCCTGGCCTTCTACGGCCGGGCCCGGGCCGCGGCCGACCGGGCCATCGACGAGATCGGGCTGGAGGAGACCGGCACCGCCTGGTTCGGCGAGCCGGTGACCATGCGCTGGGTCCTGATCCACATGGTCGAGGAGACGGCCCGCCACGCCGGGCACGTCGACATCCTCCGCGAGCTCGTCGACGGCATGACCGGCGACCACCGGCCCGGCTGAGCGCCCGGCCAGGGCCAGGGTGAGCACGTACCCGCCGAGCAGCACCACCTGGACCAGGTAGAGGAAGACGGCGGCCACGACCACGGTCCCGAGCATGTCCGAGTCGCCGAAGGCGACGCCGACGTCGACCCCGAACCGGAGCAGGAACAGCCAGGTCAGCGACATCCCGGACAGGAACGACCCGGTAAGGGCCGCTCCCAGGGCCAGCGGCCCCGCCGCCAGCGGCCGGGGCGAGAACGCCAGGTACAGCACCCCGACCAGCAGGCCGGCCGACAGCCACCCGACCACGAAGGCCACGGTCACGCTGACCAGGTTGAACCGCCCGGTGAACCCCAGCGTCCCCGGCAGCACCGCCACCGCCCCCAGCTCGGCCATCACCACCGGCGGCAGCGACGCCACGAACACCAGCGCCAGCAGCCGCCCCCGCAGCCCCTTGGCCCGCCGGTCCCGCTCAGCGATCCGGTCCATCGCCCGCACCAGGCCGTCCCCGTAGCTGGTCGCCGGCACCAGCGCGGCCGCGAACGAGGCGACGCCGAGGCGGGGCCCCACCTCTCCGAGGGACCTGACCGCCTCCCGCAGCCCCAGCGAGGTCGGCGCGTAGGCCGCGAGCGAGGTGGTGAGGGTCCGCACCACCTCGCCACCGAGGACGAGGGAGGTGACGAACCAGGCGACCAGCAGCAGGGGCACCACCGCGATGGCCGCGTAGAAGGTGAGGCCGGCGGCGTAGAAGACCAGGTCGTGGCGGCGGACCTGGCGCACGAGCTCGGGGACGACGTGCCGCACGGCGCTCCCGGCCGCTCGGAGCTGGACCGCCACCTTCCTCTGCGCCTCCTGGTTGTCGGGTGGTGCTGGCCTTCCCGGTGGTTCTTCGCCGGTCGCCGCCCGGGCGGTTGCCGGGGGGGTGTGGACGGTCGGTTGTTCAGGTGTCGGGTCGCGGCTACAACTCGGGTCTGTCCGATGACCGGTCCCGCCCTGACCGGTCCCTCGCCGATGTGCCGGAGGTGGCGCCGGTGCCGCAGTGGTCGCAGCACCCCGGGGCCGGGTCGGTGAGCCGGCCGGCCGGGGACGCGGGAGCGGTGGCCGGCGGGTCGCGCGCCATGAGCGCGGCCGCCGGGGCGCTGCGCGACGTGGCCCGGCGGCTCGCGGGGACGACCTCGTCCCTGGCCACCGCCACGGTGTGGAAGGGCCCGGCCAGCCAGGCGTTCTCGACCGACGGGGCCGGGTCGCAGGTCCGGCTGGAACGCGCCGCCGCGTCCCTCGACCAGGCCGCGGCCGCCCTGGCCGAGCTGGCCGCCCGTCTGGAGCACGCCCAGGCCACCTGGGACCACGCCCGGCGGCTCGCCGCCGTGGTCGGGGTCGAGCTCGATCCCGCCGGAGGCGGCTTGGCCCCGAGCCCCGGCTGGAGCCCGGGGTCGGCCCCGGCGGCCGGCTCCTCCCCGCCGCGGCCCGGCTGGGGCCCGGGGTCGGGTGTGGTCTCGCCCGTCACGGCTGTCGACCCGGCCGCGTCGCTGGTGGCCGGGCAGGCCCGCCGGATCGCCGAGGCGGCCGAGCAGGAGGCGGCCGCCGCCCGCCGGACCGCCGCCACCCGCCTCGACGAGGCGGCCACGGCCATCGGGTCGCCGCCGGCCGGCCGTGGGACCGGTGGCGGTCGCCTGGACGCCGGCCCGGCCGGATCGCCGGGTGGCCATCCGCCGGCCGGTGGGCCCCACGCGGCGCCGGCGCCTGGGGAACGGCACGGGGGGCCCGTGGAGCGGGTGGTGAACAGGGCGCTGGAGGTGGCGGCAGAGATGGCGACGGCGACCCACCATCTGGTGTCGGCGGCCGAGGCACGGCTGGCGGCGGCCGGGCGGCTGGCGGCGGTGGCGGACGACCCGGCGGTGCGGGCGGCGGCGGGGCGGGTGGTCGAGACGGCCGGGCGGCCGATGGTCGACGGGCGGATCATCACCGCCCTGCCGCTGGCGGCGCCAGTGCTCGACTTCACGGCCGCGGTACGCCACGGCGAGCCGCTGCCACGGGCCCTGGCGGGGGCGCTGGGGAGCGCGGTCGGGGCCGACCTGGGCGGCCGCCTCGGCCTGGCCGCCTGCGGCGGGGAGGCGGCCGCGACCCAGGGAGCGGGGCTGATCCTCTGCCCGACCTCCACCGCCGTCGGCGGCGTGCTCGGGGCCCAGGTCGGCCGGGCGGCCTTCCTCCACGTCTACGACGAGCTGACCGAGCCGTCCGAAGCTGCTCCGGCTTCCCAGGGGCCGGTCAGGCCGGGGCCGGAGCCGCGGCCGGGAGGGTGACCCGATGGGGATGGGTGTAGACGTTCATGGTCTCGCCGCGCAGGAACCCGACCAGGGTCATGCCGACCTGCTCGGCCAGCTCCACGGCCAGGCTCGAGGGGGCGCTGACGGCGGCGACCAGGGGCACGCCGGCGACCGCGGCCTTCTGCACGACCTCGAACGAGCAGCGCCCGGACACGAACAGGACCATGCCGGCCAGGGGCAGGCGGCGCTCGGTGGCCGCCCACCCGATCACCTTGTCGACCGCGTTGTGGCGGCCGACGTCCTCGCGGACGCAGCGCACCTGACCGTCGGGGTCGCAGACCGCGGCCGCATGCAGCCCGCCGGTCTGCTCGAACACCCGCTGGGCGTCCCGGACCCGGTCGGGGATCGCGGCCAGGACCGGGGAGGGCACGGCCAGCCCGTCGCCGGCCAGGGTCGGGCAGGCGACGGTCACGGCCTCGATCGACGCCTTGCCGCAGACGCCGCACGACGACGAGGTGACGGCCAGGCGGTCCAGCGACGGGTCGGGCATCGGCACCCCGGGGCGCAGGTCGACGGTGAGGACGTTGAACTCCTGCGCCTGGCCCTCGGGGGCGCAGAACCGCACCGCTTCGATGTCCTCGGGCGATCCGACCAGCCGCTCGCTGACGCAGTAGCCGATGGCCAGCTCGAAGTCGTTGCCGGGCGTCCGCATGGTCACCCCGACCGGGCGGCCCGCCACCCGCAGCTCCAGCGGCTCCTCGACGGCCAGCCGGTCCCGGGTCCGCCGCGCCTCCCCCCCGGGCCCGACCTTGAGCACCCGGCGCCCGGCAACTCCCCGACCCGGCATCGACGCCTCCCGCCCTCGGCCGTTTCGTGCCGGTCCCAGCCTACGTCCCTCACCGCCCGCGCGCCGCCCGGCGGGCCGCCGGGTCCGCGAGGGTCGGCCGTCGTCCGGAGGGGTCAGCCGTCGTCCGGGGGACGGCGCTGCTCGGCCTCGTCGGCGGCGGTGATGGCGCGGGCGACCAGGGTCGGGGGCATGTGGCCGTAGGACAGCACCCGGTCGTGGAAGCGGCGCAGCCGGAAGGCCTCGCCCAGGCGGGCCTGGGAGGCGGCGCGGAGGCGCTCCAGCTCAAGGCACCCGACCAGGTAGCTGAAGGGCTGGGTCGGGGTCATGGTGTAGCGGGCGACCTCCGAGCGGGCGGTCGACTCCTCCAGGCGCGCGACCGTGACGGCCCGCTCCACGGCCGCCTCGTAGGTGAGCTCGCCCGACTGGAGCTCCATGTCGAGGACGATCCGCAGGGCCCGCAGCAGCCGCATGGCCAGCTGGGCGAGGCGGGCGGCGTCGTCGTAGTAGCCGACGTCGGCCATGAGCTGCTCGGTGTAGAGGCCCCAGCCCTCGATCATGACCGGGGAGCGGATGGCCCGCCGGGTCAGCGAGGGGATGCGGTTGACGCTGGTCATCTGCAGGTGGTGGCCGGGGTAGCCCTCGTGGGCGGCGACGGCCGGGATGGTCGCGAAGGCGTGGTCGCGCAGGCCGGCCTCGTCGGGGGGCGGGGTGACCCAGAAGTAGCCCTGCTGCCAGGCGTCGAAGGGTCCCGCGGGCAGGTAGGCGGCGAACCCCATCACCGGGCGCAGGAACTCCGGGGTCGGCTCGACCCGGGCCTCGGCGTCGGGGTTGGTGGCCAGGTCCTCCTGGAAGACGAACGACTCCAGCCGCTGCAGCTCCCGCCGGTAGGCCGGCAGCAGCCCGTCGGCGTCGGGATGGTCGCCCTTGAGCCGGTCCAACGTGGCCGACCAGTCGACCCCACCCGACCCACCGGTCTCGCTGGCCCCACCCGACCCACCGGCCCTGCCAGTCCCGCTGGCGCGGGGGAGCTTGGCGGCCTGTTCGGTCAGGGCGGCGGTCAGCTCCTCGATGTGGGTCCTGCCGATGCGGGTGAACTCGGCCGGGGTGGCGTCGAAGCAGTGGACCTCGCGGAGCTTGCGGGCCTGGGCGGCCTCGCCGATGGCGAAGGGGGCGTCGTCGGGGAAGCGGGCCGCGTGGTCGCCGGCCAGCCAGGCGGCGAAGTCGCGCATGGCCTGGGCGGCGGTGGCCGCTGCCGCCTCGACCCGGCCGGCCAGGGCGGTCCCGGCGGCCAGGGGGCCGAGGGTCCCGGCCAGGAACTCGGCCCCGCCGCCGGCCGCTCCCACGGCCATCTGGCGCCACAGGGCCGGGCAGGGCTCATCGAGCAGCACCTTGGCCCGCTCCAGGAACCCCGGGGCCGCCTCCAGCCGCTCGGCGGCGGCCGCCAGCCGCTGCTCCAGGGGCGCGAAGTCCCGTGCGACCAGCAGCAGGATCGCCGCCGGCACGGCGGTGGCGGCTTCGAACGGGTTGCGGTGCCAGGGCCGCTCGACCTCCTCGGCGAGCAGGGCGTCGGAGATGGCGGCGGCCAGAGCGTCGCGGTCGACCGCCTCCTCCTCGCTGGCCGGCGCCACCGCGGTGACCCGGCGTCGCAGCTCGGCCAGGCGCCGGGTGAAGTCGTCGAGCCGCTCGGTGGTCAGCTCCTCCAGCCGGCCGTCGTGCTCGTGACGGCCGAACACGGTGGCCGCGGTCGGGAACGTCTCGAACACGAGGTCGAGGTACTCACCGGTCAGTGGGGCAACGGCGTCGGGCACGGGCACACGCTCCTCTCCGGCGGAAGCATGCACCCGGGCCTGGAAGCCGGCAAAGTGGGCTCAGCAAACTCTCAGGTTCCGTTCCTATAGTCACCGCAGTCCTCGACAATCGCGCCATTTCAGGTAGGGAACTGCTGTGGGACGACTGCTCGGCGACCCGGAGGTCTGGGACGACAGCCCGTCCCGCCCCCGCCCCGCGTTGCGGGGACTGGCCGGGCTGGCGATCGGAGCCGTGGCCGGGCTGCTGGTGGCCTTCGCGGTGGTCCCGCGGCCCGTGCCGCCGCCACCCGAGATCCGGCTGCCGGCGGCGGCCGAGGCGCCCAGGCTCCAGGTCGATCGCCGGACCCTGGAGAGCATCGGCATCGGCAACGGCCCGCTGCTGCTGACCCGGTCGGGCCGGCTGGAGGCGGTCAACGCCGACGGGACCGACCGCCGGGTCGTGGCCCAGAACGTCCGGGCCGGCGCCGTGGTCGGGCCCGACCGGGCGGGGGTCCTGGTCGCCCTGGACAGCGGTCTGATCACCCGCATCGAGGCCGACGGGAGCACCCGCCGGCTCGGCCCGGCCAGCTTCGTCGCCGCCAGCCTGGTCGGTGCCGGGCGGCGGCTCCTGGCCTGCCCCGACCCTGAGGAGCAGGCCGCCGACCGGAGCCTGCTGGTCGACGCGGCCAGCGGGCGGGCCACGCCGGTTCGGGTCGGCTGCCCGGTCGCCTGGGCGGCCAGGAGCGGGGTGTTCGCCGGTACCGGCGGGCCGTGGACCAAGGTCGAGGGGTTCCTGCGGGCCCAGACCACGCCCAAGGGCGGCTCGGTCCTGCTCGGCCGGCCCGGGGGGCGCCCAAGCGTGCTGCTGGACGCCAAGGCGCTGGCGGCCGCGGCCGGCAAGGGGGCGGTGGTCGACGGCCTCGCCCTGAGCCCTGACGGGAAGCTGGTCGCGGTGTCGGCCGGGCGGCCGGGCCGGTCGTGGCGGGTGCTGGTCGTCCGGTCCGACGGCCGCCGGGTGGCCGGCATCCCGCTGGCCACCGGCTACCGGCCGGCCTGGATCGGCTGGTCGGACCGGCAGGGCTCGACCGCGCTGGCCGTTGCCGCCCTCGACCGCCGCGGCGACCTGACCACGGCCGAGCTGGCCGCCCGGCGGGCGAGCGGCTACCTGCTCGTCTGGCAGCCCACCGGCGGCGACGCGCGGGTCCTGGCCTCGGGCGTGCCGATGGTGGCGGCCGACGGCTTCGCCTGGTCGTCGGACGGGGACTCGGTGGCCGTCTCGGCCCCCGGCGGGATCTACATCGTCAAGCAGGCCGACGTCGTCTACAGCACCGCCAGCCCGGTCACCGGCACCCTGCTCGCCTGGCCGTCCGGAGGCGCGCCGTGAAGGTGCTGCGGCGGGCCGACCTGAGACCGTCCGGAGGCGCGCCGTGAAAGTGCTGCGGCGGGCCGATCGGGGGCCGGAGCCGCTGGTCGAGGCGGGCCAGGGGCGGCGGCGGGCAGCCTTGGCGGTGACCGTGGTGGCGGTGGTGGCGGGGATGGCCGCGGGCGGGGTGGCCGGGGAGCGACTGGTCGGGCGGCGCCCGTCCGCGGCCCGGGCGGTCACCGCGGGCGGTGCCGGGGCCTGGGCGGGGCCGAAGGGTACCGCCGGGCCCATCGAGCAGCTCGAGGGGGCCGGTGTGCTGCTGTTCACCGACCCCCAGGGGCGGGCGCACGTCCAGTCGGCCGACGGACGGGACCACCGGGTGCTCGGCCAGCTGGGGGAGCTGGCCAACCGGCGGGCGTCCTCGGGCCTGGACGTCGAGGAGGCGGCGTCCTGGCTGGCCGCGCCCATCGACGGGCGGGCGGCCGAGCTGGGGCCGGACGCCGACCAGGTGTACCTGCACACCGAGGACGGCGCGGCCGCGGTCGGGCGGCTGGTCGACGGGTCGGTGCGGCGGCTGACGCCGGCCGGGTGGCGGTCGCCCATGCCGCCGAGGCACTCGGCGGACGGGAAGGTGCTCGGGGTCTGCGGCTACCGGCTCGGCGGCGGCCCGCTGCCGGCCGTGACCGAGGCGAGCAGCTGGGTCATGGACGGGTCGGGGGGCCGGCTGGCCACCCTGCCCGGCTGCCTGTACGACGTGGCCGCCGACGGCGGCTCGGCCCTGGTCGCCGACCCCGCCCAGGGTCGGCTGGCCGGGCCGGTGCCAGGCGGCCAGTTCTTCGGCCGGCCCCCGGTGGGCCGCTCCGACCAGCTCACCCGGGGCCTGCGGCTGTGGCGGCGCGACGGGAGCTTCCGGCCCGTGCTCGGCTTCGACGAGGTGGTCAGGGCCTTCCAGACCGTGCAGCCCGGCACCGACCCGCGCGGCCTGGTGATCGTCACCGCCGTGCTCGGGCCGGACGGGCGCCAGGCGCTGGTCCGGGTCGCCGACGCCCTCGCCGAGGGCGACCCCCGGACCGGGCCCGAGCGGGAGGTGCTGCTCCTGGTCGACCTGGAGCGGGGCCGGGCCGAGCCGATCCCCGAGCACCTGCCCGCCTGGTTCGCCTTCCTCCCCACCGGCGGCCTGGTCTGGACCGGCGGGGCCGGCACGGCCACCTACCTGCCCCGCGACCGGCCGCCCCAGCTGCTCCGCTCGGGCATCGCCAACGACGGCGTGTACGCGGTCGTGCCCAGCCCCGACGGGGCCTGGCTGCTGCTGGCCGGGGCGACCTGGCGGTTCGTCCGCGCCGACGATCCCTCGGTGCAGGTCAGCTACCCGGCCCCCGGCCGCGTGGCCACCTGGGCCCCGGAGCCGGGCCGATGAGCACCCTGCGGCTGGCGCTGCGCGGGCTGCTGGCCAGGGCCGGGCTGTCGGCGGCCCTGCTGGCGGTGACCACCTTCGCCGTCGGGGTCGGCGCGGCCGGGGCGATCTACCTGCGCGCCGCCGGCGAGTCGCTGCTCACCCAGAACCTCCGCAGCGCCAGTAGCTACACCGCCGGCCTGCACGTCAGCCAGGTCGTGGCCGACGGGCGGGAGCTGCGCAGCCTCACCCAGTCGGTGGCCGCCGCCGGCCCGGCCGTGCCCGCCCTGGCCCCGCCGGTGACCGGCCTGGAGACCCGCACCCCGGTCCCGCTGGCCGCCGCCGGCGGCCCAGGGGACCCACCGGTGAGCCGGCCCGGCTCCGCCTACCTGGCCAGCCGCGACGGCCTCTGCGACCACCTGGTCCTCGAGGAGGGCCGCTGCCCGGCGGCCCGGCCGCTGGCCCTGCCGGCCGAGGCGGCCCTGAGCCGCCGCGCCGCCGACTGGTTCGGCCTCGGCCTTGGCGACCGCTTCCAGGCCAAGGGGTTCGGGGCCGGGGCGGCCGTCCGCGACCTGGTGGTCACCGCCATCTACGCCCCCACCCCGAACGACCCCTACTGGTTCGGCGCCCAGCCGGCCTACTTCCCGCCCCCGCCGGTCGGCAACGAGCTGCCCCCGATGGACGCCGTCTTCCTGGCGCGCGGCGACCTGCTCCCGGCGCTCGACAACGGCACCCTGGACATCCGGGCCCGCTTCGACCACTTCATCCAGCCCAGGCGGATGCGCCTGGCCGACACCGCCGCCGTCCCCCCGGCCCTTGGCAGGGCGGCCGAGATCCTGCGGGTCAACGACCCCAACGCGGTCGTGCTCACCGGCCTGGCCGGGGTGGTCGCCAAGGCCGAGGCCGACCGCCAGGCCCTGACCGTGCCGGTGCTGCTGGCCGACGTCCAGCTCGCCTCGCTGGCCCTGCTGATCCTGGTCGTGGTCGCGGCCATGGCCGCCGAGGCCAGGGCGGGCGAGGTCGCCCTGGCCAAGGTACGGGGCGCCACCATCGGGCAGGCGTTCGGGCTGGCCACCCTCGAGCTGGCGGTCATCGCCGCCCTCGCCCTGCCGGCCGGGTTGGCCGTCGGCTGGCTCGGGGCCTGGCTGCTGGCCCGCAGCCAGTTCGAGGCCGGCATCCCGGTGGTCATCACCCCGGCGGCGGTCGCCGTGGCCCTCGCCGCCACCGTCGTCGCCCTGGCCGCGGCCAGCCTGGCCAGCCTGGGGGCGGTCCGCCGGCGGATCCTCGACCAGTGGCGGCGCGGTCGCTCGGACCGGGTCGGGCGGCGGGCGGTCGTCCTCGACGTGGTCCTGCTGCTGGTCGCCGTGGCCGCCCTGGCCAACCTGCGCGCCTCCGGCACCCGCCAGGCGAGCGGCGGCTACGACGTGCTCGCCACCCTCGCCCCCGGGCTCGCCGTGCTCGCCGCCGCCCTGGTCGCCGGCCGCTCCCTGCCCCTGGTCGCGGGCTGGCTGGTCAGCTTCACCGGCCGTTCCACCGGGGTGGCCACCTGGGTCGGGTCCCGCCAGGTGGCCCGCCGGGGCGGCCCCGCTCTGCGGGTGGTGATCGCCCTGGCCGCCGCCTTCGGCCTGGTCGCGTTCGCGGTCACCGTCCGCCAGGACATGGCCCACAACCGCCACGACCGGGCCATGACCCAGGTCGGGGCGGCCGAGCAGCTGCGGGTGGCCGTCCCCCGCGACAGCCTCGGGCCCGAGCGGGTCGCCGAGGCCGATCCCTCGGGCGAGGCGGCCATGGCCGTGCTCCGCTATCCGGCGACCATGCGCGACGCCCCGGCGGTCCGGGCCACCCTGCTCGGCGTCCAGCCCGACCGCTACCCCGCGGTCGGGTTCTGGCGCGACGACTTCGCCGGGCGGCCGCTGGCGGCCAGCCTGGCCGCGGTCACCGAGTCGCAGGTGGCGCCGCTCGACCTCGGCCGGGCCGACCAGCTCGAGGTGGCCGTCGGGGCCGGCGAGGTCCGCTCTGACGGCCCGGTCCGGCTGGTCGCCCTGGTCCAGGGGGCCACCCGGGCCGTCCGGGTCGACCTCGGCCGCCTGGAGCCGGGGGGCGTGCGCCCGATGCGGGGCCGGCTCGACCCGGCCAGGGGGCCGTGGCGGCTGCAGCGGCTCTGGGTCCAGCGCGAGCCCGGGGTGACCAGCGCGGTCAGCGTCAACCTGACCTTCGACTCGGTCCGGGCCGGGCAGGGCGGCAGCTGGCGGCTGGTCGACGGCTTCGACGACCCGGCCAGCTGGTACTCGCTCAACGACAACGCCTATGAGCCGGGGGACACCCTGAGCGCCACCACCGGGGTCGACGGCCCCGCCCTGGCCGTGGCCATCGACGCTCCCAGCTCGGGGGTCACCCTCGGCATCGGCCACACCTCGGTCCCCGAGGCGCTGCCCGCCCTGGTCACCCCCGGGTTCCTGCGGGCGGTGTCGACCCAGGTCGGGCGGGTGGTCCGGGTCCGCGGCCCGGTCCCCGGCGACCTGCTGGTCAAGGTGGTCGGCGTGGCCAGCGTGC
>DASZON010000308.1:0-3711 GCA_035550755.1 Actinomycetota bacterium
ACCACCTGGGTGGCGGGGCGGGCGTCCTTGATGAGCCGGGTCGCGTCCAGGCCGTTGAGGACCGGCATGCGCAGGTCGATCACGACGATGTCGGGCTCGTGCAGCCTGGCCAGGGCGACCGCGTCGGCCCCGTCGCCGCTCTCGCCCACGACCTCGAACCCGGTCTCGGTGAGCAGGTCGCGCAGGGCCTCGCGGAGCCGGTCGTGGTCGTCGGCCAGCAGCACCCGGGGCCGCGGCGGCAGGCGCCGCATGGCAGACCCCTGCCCCCCCGCGCCGTCCACGCGCCCGCCCCGCCCTTCTCCTGCCGCTTCGGAGACGGAAGGATAACCGAGTGTGGCAGGCTGGGCGTAGCCTCGAAGGATGAATGGCGCAGAGCAGCAGAGCCTGCCGGGGATGGACCTGGAACGGTCGACGTTCCTGAGCCCGTCGGCGCTGGAGCGCTACCGGCTCTGCCCCCGGCTGTACCGCTTCCTGTACGTGGACGGGCTGTGGCGGATGTCCCGCTCCAGCGGCCAGCAGGCGTTCGGGACCAGCGTGCACGCCGCCCTGCGCGAGTTCTACCGCCTCCCGGTGGGCCGGCGCAGCCTGCGCATGCTCCTGGAGCTGTACCGGCGCCTGTGGGTCCGCGACGGCTACTCGGGCAAGGAGGAGCAGCAGCGGGAGCGGGAGCGGGGCGCCGACGCCCTGCGGGCCTGGTATGGGCGGACCGACACCACGGTGGTGCCCCACGCCACCGAGCTGGGGCTCCAGGCGTCCTGGGGCGACGTGGTCCTGAAGGGGCGCCTGGACCGGCTCGACCCCGACCCGGACGGGGGCCGCGGCCTGGTGGTGATCGACTACAAGACGGGCCGCCGTCCGGTCAGCCAGGAGACGGCCGACGCCGACGAGGCCCTCACCATCTACGCCGCCCTGGTCGAGCGCCGGCTCGGCCGGCCGGTGACCCGGATGATCCTCGACTACGTGGTCGCCGGCGTCCAGGTGGTCACCGAACGGCCGCCCGAGGTGCTGCGCCGCCGCCTCGACGACATCCTGGCCACCGCGGCCACCCTCAAGGCGGACCAGGAGTTCGTCCCCCGCACCGGGCCCTGGTGCGGCGGCTGCGACCTGCTCCGGCGCTGCCCGGCGGGCCAGCGCGAGGTGGCCGCGACGACCGCCCGGTTGGACTGAAGGGCGCCGCTCGTTGTATTGAGAGAGGGTGGAGGAGGCGAGGCACGGCCGGCTGGGGCGCCCGACGGCGCACCTGCTGCTCCCGTGCCGCAGCGACTCGGTCCCCACCGTCCGGGCCCTGCTCCACCGCGACCTGGAGCGGTGGGACGTCCCCGAGACCGAGGCCGACGCCATCCTGCTCGCCGCCGGCGAGGCGGTCACCAACGCCGTGGTCCATGGCTCCTGGGGGCAGCAGGACTCGGTGATGGTGATCCGCTGGGCCATGACCGGGGGGCGGTTCTCGTTCTCGGTCCAGGACCGGGGGCCCGGGTTCGAGAGCTCCCGGGCGGCGATGTCGCGCCGCGCCCACCCGTCCCAGAACCGGGGTCGCGGCCTCTACATCATGCATGCGCTGATGGACCGGGTCGTGGTCGACTCCGGTCTCAACGGCACCCGCATCCTGCTCGAGAAGGCGCTCGATGCGCCGCCCGACGCCGGCAGTTAGAGATTGTGAGGCCGCCAGAGGGCCGAGCCGGGTGGCCCGGCCCTCGGAAGCCTTACTGGGATTCGGCCCGACGAGTGTCCTCGATCGGCCACATCCGCAGCTCGTCAGCCAGGGCGCGGATCTCGTTGTCCGGGTAGCGCCGGTGGCCCCCCAAGGTCCGCAGGAAGGGAAGCTTGCCCTCCTGGGCCCACCGGGACACGGTCTTCGGCGACACGTGAAGAAGACCGGCTACCTCAGAGGTCCGCAGATAGGTCGGCCTGCTGGTCCGGCTCATCGCTCGACACCCCTTTACGGTTGTCGTCCCGGTTGAGGACTTTTTGTTGTCCCCGGGGGACACTACACGTCTTCCGCCAAACTACTGAATAAGCTGTTCTACCTAGCAAGGTTCGATCCTGTCGTACTGCCCGGTACGTACGATTGTGAGCTTGCCCTGGAAATCTGGCCGGCGGCCCGTATCGTTTCCCGGTCCGGTGGCGCCTGCATTGGTACGGGAGACGCGGCGTCGTGGGCTCCGGGGGACCCTTCAAAGTCCGGTGCATCGGGGGAAGCCGGTCGTTGAGGGTAGCCACGGCGTCGCGCTCATCCGCCCCACGCGCTGACGCCCCGCTCAGGTCACCGGGACGATGCCGGCCTCCAGCAGCCGGCCGCCCTCGACCCGGAGCAGCCCCATCGTGCCCCGCGGCTGCCGGCGCTTGTCGGTCGGCGAACCCGGGTTGAAGATCCGCACCCCCTCGGCGGTCTCGTCCAGCGGGATGTGGGAGTGGCCGAACACCACCAGCCCGGCGCCGGGGAAGCGGTGGCGCAGGCGGCGGGCCCGCCCGGGGGCCGGGCCGGCGTCGTGGACCATGGCCACGGCCAGGCCGTCCAGGTCGAGCTCCAGGGTCTCGGGGGCGCCCCAGGCGGCCACGTCGGGGTCGTCGTTGTTGCCGAGCACGGCCCGCACCGGCGCGAAGGCGGCCAGCTCCTCCAGCACCCACGCCCGGCAGACGTCGCCGGCGTGCAGGATCAGGTCGGCCCCCTCCAGGCGCCTGGCCACCTCGGCCGGGCAGCCCTTCCAGTAGCGGGGGGCGTGGGTGTCGGACAGCACGGCCACCTTCATGATCGACGATGATGCCCGAGTCATTGGGCGACCGACGGAGGGGCCGATGGGAGCGCTGGACGGCAAGGTGGTGGTCGTCACCGGGGCCGGGCAGGGGATCGGGCGCGAGGAGGCGCTGGCCTGCGCCCGGGCCGGGGCCGCGGTGGTGGCCGACGACCTGGCCGGGGCGGCCGAGACGGCGGCGGCGGTCACCGCCGAGGGGGGCCGGGCCCTGGCCCTCGAGCACGACGTCGGCGACTTCGAGGACGCGGGACGGCTGGTCGCGGCCGCCGTCGAGGCCTTCGGCGGGCTCGACGGGGTGGTCAACAACGCCGGGGTGGTCCGCGACCGGATGGTCTTCAACATGGCCCCCGACGAGTTCGACCTGGTGCTGCGGGTCAACCTCCGGGGGACGTTCAACATGACCCGCCACGCCGCCGCCTGGTGGAAGGACCGGGGCCGGCCGGGGACGATCGTCAACACCACCTCGACCTCGGGCCTGCTCGGCAACCTGGGCCAGTCCAACTACGGGGCGGCCAAGGCCGGGGTGGCCGCCTTCACCGTCATCTGCGCCCTGGAGCTGGCTCGCTACGGCGTCCGGGTCAACGCCATCGCCCCCGGGGCGCGGACGGCCATGACCCAGGGCGCCTTCGGGGACCTGGACCTCGGTGGGGGCTTCGACCCCCTGGACCCGGCGAACGTGGCCCCGGTGGCGGTGTGGCTGCTGTCGGACGCCGCCGCCGAGGTCTCGGGCCAGGTCGTCGGGATCGTGGGCGGCCTGGTCGAGCTGTACGCGGGCTGGCACGTGGTCGCCAGCCGGGAGCGGCCCGGTCGCTGGACCCCCGAACAGCTCGCCGGGGAGGCCACCGAGCTGTTCGGCGACCGCCCGGCCCGCGCCGTCTGGCGGCCCTCCAGCCTGCGAAGGATCATCGAGACGGCGCGGGAGGGCGGCGGGTCGGGCGCCGAGGGGTCGCCGCCCTAG
>DASZON010000309.1:0-3740 GCA_035550755.1 Actinomycetota bacterium
GACCGGAAGGTCAGCACCCGGTACGCGGGCACCACCATGGGGGCGCCGATGCCGATCAGGATCAGCGGGGTGACGACGAAGATCATCACCGCCGCGGCGGTGTTGGACCGCAGCGTGGCGTACCAGGGCTTGGCCTTGGACTTGGACGGGTCGGTGCTCGGCGATCGGGGCCTGGTGGCGGCGTGCTGCTCGGTCATCATCCACCTCATCCGGTTCGAGACTGATGACGGTGTAGCGCGCCTGGGGCGAAGCGACAGTGCCGACGATCACGTCCCGCCTGTGCCGTTCGGCACCACCGTTGCACCCCGCTATACATACGTATAGTCTGCTGCGAGATCGTATAGGGGACGAGGAGGAGGCGCGGCGTGGTGCAGCCGGTCGGCGACCCGCGGTTCGAGGACCTCACCGCCCGGGCCCGCATCCGCGACGCCGCCCTCCGCCTGTTCGCCGAGCGGGGGATCGACGGCGCCAGCATCCGGGACATCGCCAAGGCGGCCGGGGTGTCGGGCGGGCTGGTACGGCACCACTTCGGCTCCAAGGAGGGGCTGCGGGACGCCTGTGACGCCTACGCGCTGGACCGGCTGATGCGGATCAAGGAGCAGGCGGTCCTCGGCGGGCAGCTGGCCAACCCCGGGTTCCTGCCGGCCACCCACCCGACCATCCTGCTGCTGTACCGGTACCTGGCCCGGGGGATGGTCGACGGGTCGAAGGCGGCCGCGTCGAGGTTCGACGACATGGTGGAGCTGGCCGAGCAGTGGCTGGCCAGGCACGAGCCGGGCCACTCACAGGACCCGAGGGCGTACGCGGCGGTGCTGGTGGCGATGCAGACCGGCCTGCTGGCGCTGCACGAGCACCTCTCGAGGGCCCTGGGGGCGGACATCCTCGCCCCCGAGGGGCACCTGCGGATGAGCCGGGCGCTGGTGGACTTCTACTCCACCCCGTTGCTCAGTCCCGAGCTCGCCGCCCAGGCACACGCCGCCTTCGAGCAGGTCGAACGGCTGCAGGCAAGCCAACCCCGCAACCCGGCAGGGCCGTCCGCGGCCCAAGGAGCGGAATGATATGGACGAGACCATTCGCACCGAGGCGCTGGTCAAGACCTTCGGGCGGACCCGGGCCCTGGACGGGCTGGACCTGGTCGTGCACACGGGGGAGGTGCACGGGTTCCTCGGGCCCAACGGCGCCGGCAAGACGACCACCCTCCGGGTGCTGCTCGGGCTGCTGAAGGCGGACGGGGGGACGGCCCGGCTGCTCGGCGGCGCCCCCTGGTCACAGGCGACCGAGCTGCACCGCCGCCTCGCCTACGTGCCCGGGGACGTGACGCTGTGGCCCAACCTCTCCGGCGGCGAGGTCATCGACCTGCTGGGGCGGCTCCGCGGCGGGCTGGACGCCAAGCGGCGGGCCGAGCTGCTGGAGCGCTTCGACCTCGACCCCCGCAAGAAGGGAAGGTCCTACTCCAAGGGCAACCGGCAGAAGGTCGCGCTGGTGGCCGCCCTGGCCTCGGACGTGGAGCTGCTGCTGCTGGACGAGCCGACCTCGGGGCTCGACCCGCTGATGGAGGACGTCTTCCGGCAGGTGATCCGCGAGGAGCGCCAGCAGGGCCGGACCGTGCTGCTCTCCAGCCACATCCTGGCCGAGGTGGAGGCGTTGTGTGACCGGGTGACGATCATCCGCGACGGGCGGGCGGTGGAGACCGGGACCCTCACCGAGCTGCGCCACCTCACCGGGGTGTCGATCCAGGCCGAGCTGACTCAGCCGGCCGCCGGGCTGGCGCAGGTCCCGGGGGTGCACGACCTCCAGGCCCAGAACGGCCAGGTGCGCTTCCACGTCGACCCGGGAGCGCTGGACGCGGCCCTGCGGGAGCTGACCAGCGCCGGGGTGCGGAGCCTGGTCAGCCAGCCGCCCACCCTGGAGGAGCTGTTCCTGCGCCACTACGACCGGGCACGCGGCGACGGCCGGGACCAGGAGGTGGCCCGGTGACCGCCCTGACCGGGACCGGCAAGCTGGTCCGGCTCATCCTGCGGCGAGACCGGGTGCTGCTGCCGATCTGGATCCTGACCTTCGCCGGGCTGATGGCCAGCATCGTCGCCTCGTTCGACGGCCTGTTCCCGACCGCCGCCGAACGGCAGTCCTACGCCGACGCCAGCGCCGCCGACGCCGGGTTCACCTCCCTGTACGGGCCCCTGCACGGCTCCAGCCTCGGCGAGCTGTCGGTCTGGCGGGCCGGGTTCTACCCGGTGCTGATCGCGCTGATCGCCCTGCTCACCGTCATCCGCCACACCCGCACCGAGGAGGAGCTGGGCCGGCGCGAGCTGCTCGGGGCGACCGTGGTCGGCCGCCACGCGGGCCTGGCGGCGGTGCTGGCGGTGACCCTGGCCGCCAACCTCGTCCTGGCCGCGCTGGTGGCGGCGGCCATGGCCGGCCAGAACCTGCCCGTGGCCGGGTCGGTGGCGGCCGGGCTCCAGCTCGCCGCCGCCGGCTGGGCGTTCGCGGCCGTCGGGGCGGTGGCCGCCCAGCTCACCAGCGGCGCCGGCGCGGCCAGGGGGATCGCCGTCGGCGTCCTCGGCGGGACCTGGCTGCTGCGGGTCATCGGCGACGTCAGCGGCCTGTCCGGCGGTGGCCTGAGCTGGCTGTCGTGGCTGTCGCCGATCGGCTGGGCCCACCAGCTCCGCCCCTATGCCGGCGAGCAGTGGTGGGTCCTGCTCCTCCCGGTCGCCCTGACCGCCCTGGGGGCGGCGGTGGCCGTGGCCCTGGAGGCCCGCCGCGACGTCGGGGCCGGGCTGCTGCCCGACCGGCCCGGCCCGGCCACGGCCGCCCCCGGGCTGCGCAGCCCCCTGGCCCTGGCCTGGCGGCTGCACCGGGGGCTGCTGGCCGGCTGGATGGCCGGGTTCGCGGTCATCGGGGTGGTGCTCGGCGGTGCCGCCTCCAGCGTCGGGGACATGGTCGCCGACAACCCGAACCTGGAGGAGATCTTCACCCGCATGGGCGGCCGCAGCGGGATCATCGACGCCTATCTGGTGTCGGTCATGGGGATCCTGGCGCTGATGGCGGCCGGCTACGCCATCCAGGCCACCCTCCGGCTCCGGGCCGAGGAGACCAGCGGGCGGGCCGAGCCGGTGCTGGCCACCGCCGTCGGGCGGCTGCAGTGGGCCGCCAGTCACCTGGTCTTCTCGGTCCTCGGGTCGGCCCTGGCCCTGCTCGCGGCCGGGTTCACGGTCGGGCTGACCTACGGGGCCACCACCCCCGACCTCGGCCACCAGCTGTCGCGGGTCCTGCAGGGGGCGCTCGTCCAGGTCCCGGCCGTGTGGGTGCTGGCCGCGGTCGCGGTCGCCCTGGTCGGGCTGGCGCCCCGGTTCGCCGCCGTCGCCTGGGGGGCGCTCGGGCTCTGCGTGGTCCTCGGTCTGGTCGGGGCCGCCCTGCAGCTCGACCAGTGGGTCATGGACCTGTCGCCGTTCACCCACGTGCCCAAGGTCCCCGGGGCCGCCGTGGCGGCCACGCCGCTGGTGCTGCTGCTCGCCGTGGCCGTCGCCCTTGGCGGGGCCGGGCTGGCCGGGCTGCGGCGGCGGGGCATCCCGGCGGCCTGAGGCGGCCGGGACCGGGGCCGTCAGCCGTCGGGTTGGGTGTGGCGGGCGAGGTAGGCGGCGGCTTCGGCGCGGCGGGCGACCTCGAGCTTGGCGAGGATGCTGGAGACGTAGTTCTTGACCGTCTTCTCGGCCAGGCCGAGGTCGGCGGCGATCTGGCCG
>DASZON010000310.1:0-2222 GCA_035550755.1 Actinomycetota bacterium
CCCGACCCACTCGACCTTGGGGATGCGGAGGCGCCGGGCGATCTCGTTCACCATGTCGACCTCGAACCCGCCCTCGAGATGGTCGAGGTCGTCGCCGAGCACGAACGGCGGGTTGGGCAGCTCGGTCCCCACGGTCAGGACCCCGGGGGTGCGGGTCCGGAACCCGCCGGCCGCGGGGGCCGCCCCGGCCCCGGCGGGTCGCTGGTCGCCGCCGCCTCCGCAGGCCACCAGCACCAGGGTCAGCGCCAGCGCCAGCAGCTTGCCCACCCGCGGCTCCTTGTGGTTGCCGGCACAACGAACTCCGATGGGACGATATCAGGCGCGTTGGTAGGCTGGGCGGCATCCGGGTCCGGCGGACAACCAGGTGGAGGCGAGATGGTGGCCCAAGCTCCCGACCGACGTACCGGCCGCCTGGCCGGCGCGGCCGGCATCGCCCTGCTCCTGGCCGGGCTGACGCTGCTGGCCGAGCCGGCGTCGTGGCGGGCCCCGGCGCTGGTGCTGCTCGCCGCCGGGGTCGTGGTCGGCGCGGTGGTGGCCATGCGCCTCCCCGCCTCGGGGCGGTTCCGGTCACCCATGGAGCGCCTGAACGACGCCGCCTTCCTGGTGGTGGTCGCCGCCGTCTCCCTGCTCGCCGTCCGTCTGGCCCGCCCCTGGACGGCCGCCCTCCCCGGCCTGGTCGGCGGTGTCCTGATCGGGCTCGCCCTGCGCCGCCCGGGCCGGGCCGACCACCCCGAGCCCCCGCCCGCGACCTAGCTCCCCCGGCGTCGGCCGGGGCTAGTACCAGCCGTGGGCGACCCAGAACGCCCTGGCGTTCTCGGCCGTGCCGTAGCGGTCCCGGACGTAGCCGCGGAACGCCTGCAGCTGCAGGGCGCAGTCGGTGGTGTCGGCGTTGGCGCCCAGGTAGTGGCGGCGCCCGTCGATCAGCAGCTGGCCGAGGCCGAACGCGGTCGATCGCGGGTTGTCGGCCGTGGGGTCGCCGCCCGACTCCTTCATGATGATGAAGTACTCGGCGTCCGAGGTCCCCGACAGGTCGCACTTGCCGCCCCCGCGGACCTGGCCGGCCTGGCGCTGCTGGCGCTGCTGGAGGGTGACGCGCAGCACTCCGGCCTCGCCCTCGAGCTGCCGGATCTTGTCGTCGAGGGCGTCCTTGGCCTTGACCCGGAGGTCGCGCAGCTCCAGGGCCTGGTCGATCTTGCGGCTGATCTGGGCGCTGGCCTTGCGGGCGTCGGCCTCGGCGTCGGACAGGGCGGTGCGGGCCAGGGCGTAGTCCTGCTGGGCGACGACCAGGTCGGCCAGGGAGTTGTTGCTCTCCCTGGCCAGGTGGTCGAGGATCGCCACCTGGCCGAGCAGCTCGTCGGCCTTGCCGCTCTGGACCAGGGCGTTCAGCCCGGTCGGGTCGCCGGCGATGTAGACCCCGCGGGCCCGGTCGCCCATGATCCGGCGCAGCCGGTCGACCCGCGTGGTCGCGTCCTGGAGGGCGGCGGTGGCCTGGACCCCGCGGGCGTGGGCGTCGCGGCGCTGCTGGTCGGCCTGGGCGAGCTCGTTCTCGGCCTGGTCGAGGGCGGCGTTGGCCCGGTCCAGGGCCGTGGCCAGCTTCCTGGCGTCGGCCTTGGCGTCGGCCAGGGTGGCCTTGACCTTCTTCAGCTGGGTGGGGACGTCGGTCGTCTCCTGGGCTCCGGCGTGCGGCAGCAGCATCGCCGCCACGGCGGCTCCGGCCGCGACCACGGCCAGCCACCGGAGCACCCACGCGCGTCGGTAGGGCGCCATCTCCTGAAAGCCGCTCCCTGAGGGGGTTCGGGAACCGGTCACCGCGGTTGGGGGACCGCGGACGGCGAAGTTCTTACCACACTACCCAGCGTGAGTGGAAATCACACCGCTGTCGGCAAGATGGTGACATGCTGCCGCCATGGCCGACCCGCTGACCCGTCTCGTGGTCGATTCGCCCAGCCTGTTCTACCGGGCGTTCTTCGCCCTGCCGGCCTCGATCAAGGGGCCGGACGGCAACTCGGTGAACGCCATCCGTGGCTACCTGGACATGGTGTCGCGGGTCCTGGTCGAGCGCCGCCCGGAGGCGGTGGCGCACGTCTTCGACGCCGACTGGCGGCCCCAGTGGCGGGTCGACCTGTACGCCGGCTACAAGGCCAAGCGGGCCGAGGACCCGCCCGAGCTGCCCGGCCAGGTCCCGGTGCTGCTGGAGGTGCTGGACGCGGCCGGCCTGCCGG
>DASZON010000311.1:0-9321 GCA_035550755.1 Actinomycetota bacterium
GGGTGGAGCTGAGGGGATTTGAACCCCTGACCCCTTGCATGCCATGCAAGTGCTCTGCCAGCTGAGCTACAGCCCCGGGAGAGGGTGACTATAGCGAGCGGAGCCCCCCTCTCGCAAAGGTCAGTCGATGTGGAGGTCGACGCCGAGGAGGACGAGGGGCCAGAGGAAGATGGCCAGGAGGGCGGAGAGGACCAGCTTGACGATGCGGACGGTGATGTAGTCGTGGGCGAAGGCGATGTAGATGCCCACGAGGACGTAGATGAGGCCGAGGAGGCTGAATCTGCGTCGGAACACGGGCGCGCGGCTCCTTTGTCCCCCCAACCTGGGCTGGCAGGGTAGTGTGCGCCGCCGACGGCCGGCTGGGCAAACTGGGTGAAATCAGGCGGTGACCAGGCTGCCGACCTCGTTGCTGCGGGCGACCACGGGGGCGTCGCGCCAGAGGCGCTCCAGGTCGTAGTAGGCGCGCTCCTCCTCGAGGAAGACGTGGACGACGAAGTCGACGAAGTCCAGGAGGATCCAGCGGGCCTCGCGCTCGCCCTCGCGGCGCAGGGGGCGGGCGCCCTCGGTGCGGCAGGCGCGCTCGACCTCTTCGGCGATGGCGCGGACCTGGCGGTCGCTGTTGCCCGAGCAGATGACGAAGTAGTCGGAGATGACCAGCGGCTCCGAGACGTCGAGGACGATGACGTCGCGGGCCTGCTTGGAGGATGCCGCCTCGGCGGCGGTGAGGGCGAAATCGAGGCTGGTCGGCAGGGGCGAGCTCCTGAGTTCGGCGCCTTCGGACCCCACTACGGTACCGAGCCGGGGACCGCTGCGCACCTGGGAAATCTCACTGGGTAGCTGGCCCGAGGTCCCGGTAGAGGCCGTGCTTGTGGATGTAGCGGGCCACGCCGTCGGGGACGAGGTATTGGATGGGGGCGCCGCGGGTGACCCGGTCGCGGATGTCGCTGGAGGAGATGGCCAGGGCCGGGATCTCCATGCGGTGGACCCTGCCGGCCGCGCCCGGGACCTGGCCGACCAGGCGGTCGAGGTCGAAGCCGGGCCGGGTGGCGGCGATGAACTCGGCCTGGGCGAGCACCTGGTCGGGCTCTTTCCAGGTGAGGATCTGGAGGACGGCGTCGGCCCCGGTGATGAAGTACAGGCTGGTGCCGGCCTCCAGGCCGGCCCGGAGCCGTCGCAGGGTGTCGACGGTGTAGGTGGGGCCCGGATGGTCGATCTCCAGCCGGCTGACCGTGAAGGCCGGGTTGGAGGCGGTGGCGATCACCGCCATCAGGTAGCGGTCCTCGGCCGGGGTCACCCCCACCGGCTTCTGCCAGGGCCGGCCGGTGGGGACGAACACCACCCTGTCCAGGTCGAACTGCCAGCGAGCCTCCTCGGCGGCGACGAGGTGGCCGTGGTGGATGGGGTCGAAGGTGCCGCCCATGACCCCGATGCGCCGGCTCATCAGCGCGGAGTGTAGCGCCCTCCCCCGCCCTTCCTTGCTCTGCGCTGGTATCGAACATCGCGGGCGGCTACGCTACTGCCAAGGTCGGCAGGGACGTCCCCCGATGGCGTTTCTGCTTGGATACGTCGGGTAAGGTCTGCGCAGGTCAGCAGGGCAGCCCGAGCGACCCTGCCGACAGGCCGGCCCGACCCGGGTGGAGGGAGAGCGACGCATGGCACGCATTGAGTTGCAGGATGTGTCCAAGGTCTATACCGGTGGGGTCCGGGCCGTGAATGCCCTCAGCCTCGATATTCCGGATGGGGACTTCATGGTGTTCGTCGGCCCCTCGGGGTGTGGCAAGAGCACGGCGTTGCGGATGGTGGCCGGCCTGGAGGACATCACGGAGGGCGAGATCCGGATCGGGGACCGGGTGGTCAACGACATGCCACCCAAGGACCGCGACATCGCCATGGTGTTCCAGAACTACGCCCTCTATCCCCACATGACCGTCGAAGACAACCTCGCCTTCGGGCTCCAGCTCAGAAAGACCCCAAAGGATGAGCAGAAGAAACGGGTCGCCGAGGCCGCCAAGATGCTGGCGCTGGAACCGTTCCTCAAGCGCAAGCCGGCGGCGCTCTCGGGTGGCCAGCGCCAGCGGGTGGCGATGGGCCGGGCGATCGTCCGCAACCCCCAGGCGTATCTGATGGACGAGCCCCTCTCCAACCTGGACGCCAAGCTGCGGGTGTCGATGCGCGCCCAGCTGAGTTCGTTGCATGAGCGCCTCGGGGTCACGACCATCTATGTGACCCACGACCAGATCGAGGCCATGACCCTGGGGACCCGGGTTGCGGTGTTGAAAGACGGCGAACTCATGCAGGTGAATACGCCGCAGAGCTTGTTCGATGCTCCCGAGAACCTGTTCGTGGCGACCTTCATTGGGTCGCCGGCGATGAACTTGTCGGAGGCCAAGCTGGTGCGGGATCAGGGGCCGGCGTTGGTGTTCGCCGGCTACAAGGTCCCGGTCCCTGACAGTCTGGTGTCGGACCGGGCCGGGCTGGACGGCTACTTCGACAAGGACCTGATCGTGGGGCTGCGGCCCTCGAGTCTGGAGGATGCCCAGTTCGCGCCGGGCGATTGGCCACGGATCAAGGGCGAGGTCGCGGTCACCGAAGAGCTGGGCTCAGAGGTGAACGTGATCTTCACCATCAACGCCCCTGCGGTCCATCACGACATCATGATCGCCCGCTTCGACAAGGCGGCCAAGGACGAGGTCGAAGCCGAAGAGATCGCCGGGGAGGGCCAGAGCCTCTGGACCGCCCGGGTCAACCCCAAGACCCAGGCCCGGGTCGGCCGCTCGGTCGAACTCGGCGTCGACACCTCAGGCTTCCACTTCTTCGACAAAGACAACGGCCACGCCATCGGCCGAGTCACCGAGGGCGAAGGGGCTCGGGAGCGCCGGGAAGCGAAGTCAGACGAGGCGTGACCCGCGTCGCCTTCCTCGGGCTCGGACGGATGGGCGCCCCCATGGCGGGGCGCCTTTCCGATGCTGGACACGACCTGGTCGTCTGGTCGCGCACCCCGGCCCACGCCGAGGCGCTGGCCGCACAGGGGCAGGTGGCGGCCTCGCCGGCCGAGGCCGGGTCCAAGGCCGACGTGGCCGTCACCATGCTGACCGACGGCGGGGCGGTCGAGGAGGTCGTGCTCGGCCGCGACGGTCTGGCCGACGGCCTCACCCCGGGAACGCTCCTGATCGACATGTCGACCACTGGACCCGCCCCGGCCCGGAAGGTGGCCAAGGCGCTCGAGGAGCGGGGGGTCGGGTACGTCGACGCCCCGGTGGCGGGGTCGGTCGGCCCGGCCGCCGAGGGCACCCTGGCCATCATGGTCGGCGGGCCGGACGAGGCGGTGGCGCGGGCCTGGCCACTGCTCGAGGTCCTCGGTGACCCGCGGCGGACCTGGCACGTCGGCCCGGTCGGGGCCGGGCAGGCGGCCAAGCTGATGGTCAACCTGGTCCTTGGCGGGGTGACGACCGCGGTCGCCGAGGGGTTCATCCTCGGGCGGCTGCTGGGGCTGCCGCCCGACACCGCCCTGGACGTGCTGGAGGGCGCCTCGGTGGCCGCCCAGACGGTGAAGTCCAAGCGGGACAAGCTGCGCAGCGGCGACTACGGCGACCCGGGGTTCCGGCTGGCCCTGATGCACAAGGACCTCCGCCTGGCCCTGGAGGCGGCCCGGGCGGCACGGGCCAACCTGCCCGGGACCGAGCGGGTCGCCGAGCTGTTCGCCGGGGCCAAGGGCCGTGGCCTGGCCGACCAGGACTACGCGGCCGTCGCCGCCTACCTGGAGGGCATGGCCCCGCTGCTCGAGCAACCGCCGGAGGGCCAGGCCGGCTCGGGGTAGGCTGGCCCCATGGAGGCGACGAGGGGGCACGCCGGCACGGACGCGACCGCCGAGCGGCCACCGGCGCTGCTGCACCTGGTCCCCCACACCCACTGGGACCGCGAGTGGTACGAGCCGTTCCAGCGTTTCCGGCTGCGCCTGGTCGACCTGGTCGACGACGTGCTGCAGTGGGCCGAGACCGACCCGCGGTTCTGCTTCACCTTCGACGGCCAGACGGCCATGCTCGAGGACTACCTGGAGATCCGGCCCGAGGCCGAGGCACGGATCGCCGCCCTGGTCGAGACCGGCCAGCTGGCCGTGGGGCCGTGGCGGATCCTGTCGGACGAGTTCCTCGTGTCGGGCGAGACCCTGGTCCGCAACCTGGAGGCCGGGGTGGCCCGGGCTGCCCGGTTCGGCCAGGTCATGGCCGTCGGCTACCTGCCCGACGAGTTCGGGCACGCCGCCCAGGTCCCCCAGCTGCTGCTGCGAGCCGGGTTCGAGCACGCCGCCGTCTGGCGCGGCGTGCCGGCGGCGATCGACCGCCACGCGTTCGCCTGGAGCGCGCCCGACGGCTCCACCGTGCGCGCCGAGTACCTGGTCGCGGGGTACGGCAACGCGGCCGGGCTGTTCGCCTACCCGGACGTGGCCCTGGCCGCCCGGCGGCTGCTGGAGCGCCTGTCCCCCGCCTTCGGCGACGACCCGGTGCTGGCCATGTACGGCACCGACCACTCGACGCCCCTGCCCGACCTGCTCGACGCGGTCGAGGAGATCAACCGGGGCCAGGGCGGCTACCGGGTCGTACTGGGCACGCTGGCCGGCTACATCCTGGAGCGGGCGGCCGCCGGCGACGGCGACCTCCCCCCTTGGCGGGGCGAGCTGCGCTCCAGCGCCCGGGCCAACATCCTCATGGGGGTGCTCTCGGCCCGGGTTGGCCTCAAGGCGGCCTGCGCCCGGGCCGAACGGCTGCTGGCCCGCTACGCCGAGCCCCTCCAGGCGCTCCACGGCAGCGGCTGGCCGGCGCCGTTCCTGGAGCTGGGGTGGCGGCGGCTGGTCGAGTCATCCGGGCACGACTCGATCACCGGCTGCGGAGCCGACGCGGTGGCCGAGCACGTGGCCGTGCGGCTGGGCGAGGCCGCCCAGCTCGGGTCCGGGCTGGCCGAGCGGGTCGCGGCCGAGGTCGCCGCCCGGGTCCCGCGGGGGGCGGTGGTGCTGCTCAACCCGTCGCCGTTCGCCCGGGCCGGCCTGGTCGAGCTGGACCTGGCCGTACCTGGCGACTGGGCCGAGGTGGCCCTCGAGCTCGCCGACGGCCGGCTGGCGGCGACCCAGGAGACGGGCCGCTCCCCCGCCACCGTCCACACCGAGACCCTGCCCGGCGGCCGCCTGGATGAACTGTTCCGTCGGGTCCACGGCCGCGAGCTCTACGACCGGGTCGTCAACGGCATCCGGGTCGAGGTCACCGGCGGCGCCCACCGGCTGGTGGTCGAGGTCGACGACCACCCCGACCCGCCGCAGCTGGACATGGACGAGCTGCGGACGGCGGTGGCCACGGCCGCCGCGGCCGCCCCCGACGCCGCCTGGGAGGTCTGGGTGGTGGCACCGCCGCGGCGGCGGCTGCTGGCCGCCGTGCCCGTCGCGCCGCTCGGCTGGACGGCGGCGGCGCCCCGCCCGGGCCGGGGAACCCTGTTCCCGCCGGTCGCCGCCGGGACGCGCGCCGCTCGCCGCCCTTCCGCGGCTGGGCCCCCGGACGGGAGGGTAGCCGACCGGCGCGAGTGGGTCACCTCGTTGTCCACAGCCCCCGACCCGGTTGCCGCTGGGCCGGGGTGGCTGGACAACGGGCTGGTGCGGGTCGAGGTGGCCGCCGACGGGACGCTGCGGGTCGGGGCCGGCGGGATCGTGCTGGAGGGGGTCGGGCGGCTGGTGGACGGTGGGGACGCCGGCGACCTGTACAACTACGCTCCACCGGACCGCGATCTGCTGGTCACCGAGCCGGATCGGGCCGAGCTGGAGGCGGTCGCCGGTGGGCCGGTCATGGGGGCGCTGGCCGTCCGCCGGACCTACCGCTGGCCGGTGGGGCTGGACGCCGGCGGGACGGCCCGCTCGGAGGAGCTGGCGGCGGCGCGCACGGTCCTGCGGGCCGAGCTGCGGGCCGGGGAGCCGTTCCTGCGGCTGCGGGTGGAGGTCGAGAACCCCTGCCGGGACCACCGGCTGCGGCTGCACGTGCCGTTGGGCCGCCCGGCCGCCGGGTCCTCGGCCGAGGGCCAGTTCGCGGTCGTCGAGCGGAGCACCACCGCCGAGGGCGGCCACGGCGAGGTGCCCCTGCCCACCTTCCCGGCCAGCGGGTTCGTGGACGCCGGTCAGGTCGCGGTCCTGCTCGGCCACGTCACCGAGTACGAGCTGCTGACCGGCCCGCCCGAGCTGGCCCTGACCCTGCTGCGGGCGGTCGGGCGCATCAGCCGGGACGTCCACCGCTACCGGGCCGAGCCGGCCGGCCCCCAGACCCCCACCCCGGGTGCCCAGTGCCTCGGGACCGTGGTCGCCGACCTGGCCGTCCTCCCCCACCCGGGCGCCTGGCACGAGGACGGCGTCCTCACCGCCATGGAGTGCTTCCGCCACGACCTGCTGGCCGCCCCGGGCAGCGCCGGACCGGGACCGGTCGGCGGGCTGGCGGCCACGGGACTGTCGGTCGAGGGCGACGGGGTCGTGCTGTCGTCGCTGCGGCGGCGCGACGACTGGCTGGAGCTGCGGCTGGTCTGCCAGCGGCCCGGCCCGTCGGCCACCGTGGTCGCCGGGGACGTGGTCGCGGCCCGCGCGGCCGACCTGCTCGGCCGGCCCGGGCCGGAGCTGCCGGTCGCCGGCGGGCGCCTGCGGCTGGACCTGGGCGCCTGGGAGATCCGCACCGTCCAGCTGCAGGTCGGCCCGGCTTCCGCGCCGCCCGGCGGGGTAGGCAACTGAGCGTCCACCCCGACCAGGCCGAGGAGGCTCCATGACCGCGCCCGGCGCCGCCCAACCCCGGGACCCCGGCCCGGATGGGCCCGCGGCCGCCTTCCCCCTGCCGGGGACCGGCCGGGCCAGTGTCGCCGTCCCCGCCCCGGGACCCGGGGAGGGCAGCTGGGTGGGGGCGCCGAGCGCCGCCCTCGACCCCGGCGGCGGGTTCGTGGTCGCCTACCGGGTGCGGGTGACCGCCCAGCGGGGGGCGGCCACCTTGGTCGCCCGCTCCGGCGACGGGGAGCGGCTCACCACCGTGGCCATCCTCGACAAAGGGCGGTTCGGCGCCATGTCGATGGAGCGACCAGCCCTGGTGGTGACTCCCGAGAGCCGCTGGCGGCTGTACGTCTGCTGCGCCACCCCCGACAGCAAGCACTGGCGGATCGACGTGCTCGAGGCCGGCGACCCCGAGGGGCTGGCCGGGGCCGAGGCCCGGACGGTGTTCGGTGGCGACGAACGGGTCGGGGTCAAGGACCCGGTGATCCGGGTCGGCGACGACGGCCGCTGGCGGGCCTGGATCTGCTGCCACCCGCTGGAGGAGCCGGACGAGGAAGACCGCATGACCACCGCCTACGCCACCAGCGACGACGGCCTGACCTGGGACTGGCGGGGGACGGCGCTGGCCGGGCGGCCGGGGAGCTGGGACGCCCGCGGAGCCCGGGTCACGGCCGTGCTCGGTGACGGCCGGGCCAGCTACGACGGCCGGGCGACCAAGCAGGAGAACTTCTCCGAACGGACCGGCCTGGCCCGCCTGGCCGGCCCCGGCCGCCTCGCCCCCGAGGGCGACGGCCCGGTGGCCGACGTCCGCTACCTGGACGTGCTGCCCCTGCCCGGCGGCGGCTACCGGCTCTGGTACGAGGCCCCGCTCCCCGACGGCAGCCACGAGCTCCGGACCGAGCTGGTCGGCTAGCGTCCCGGGCGGCGGGGGCGTTCGCGGCCGCGGGTGCCGGCCAGGGGGTCGGCGAGCGGGTCGGGGGTGAACTCGAAGGCGGCGTCGCCGACCAGGACCTCGTCGCCGGGGCTGGCCCCGGCGCTGGCCAGCAGGTCGTCGACCCCGGCCCGGCGCATCCGCCGCTGCAGGTAGGCGACGGCCTGGGGGTTGTCGAGGTCGGTCATGGCCACCCAGCGCTCGGGCCGGTCGCCCAGGACCCGGAACCCGGCCCCCTCCCTGGCCACCGAGATCGGCACCTCGGGGTCGGCGGCGACCGCCGCCGGCGGGGCGGCCGCGGCGACCGGCCGGGCCGCCCGGGCCTGGGCGACCTCGGCTCCGAGGGCGTACAGGAACTCCCGCATCCCGGCTCCGGTGGCGGCCGAGACGGCGAAGAACGGCAGGCCCCGGCGCCTGGCGGCCGCCTCGGCCTCGGGCAGCCGGGCCCGACCCTCGGGCAGGTCGGCCTTGTTGGCCACCACCATGGCCGGGCGGTCGGCCAGCTCGGGGTCGTAGGCGGCCAGCTCGGCCTCCAGCGCCGCCAGGTCGGCCTCGGGGTCGCGGCCCGGCTCCAGCGGGACCAGGTCGAGGACGTGGACCAGCACCGCCGAGCGGGTCACGTGGCGAAGGAAGCGGTGGCCGAGGCCCTTGCCGGCGGCCGCCCCCGGGATCAGGCCGGGCACGTCGGCCAGGACGAAGTCGTGGTCGCCGGCCCGGACCACCCCGAGCACCGGCTCCAGGGTGGTGAAGGGGTAGTCGGCCACCTTGGGCCGGGCCGCCGAAGCCCGGGCGACGATGCTCGACTTGCCGGCGTTGGGGAAGCCGACCAGGGCGGCGTCGGCCAGGGACCGCAGCTCCAGGACGAGGCGGCGCTGGCGGCCGGGCTCGCCCTTCTCGTGGAAGCTGGCGACCCGGCGGCCGGGCCCGGACAGGGCGGCGTTGCCGCGGCCGCCGCGACCGCCCCTGGCGGCCAGGAACTTCGCCCCCGGCCGGTCGAGGTCGGCCAGCAGCTCGCCGCCGGCGTCGCGGACCAGGGTGCCGATCGGCACCGGCAGGGTCCGGCTGTCGCCGTCGGCCCCCTTGCGGTTGCTCCCCTGCCCGTGGGCGCCGCGGCCGGCCCGCTGGTGGGGGTGGAAGTGGTACTCGACCAGGGTGCCGACACCCGGGTCGGCGACCAGGACGAGGTCGCCGCCGCGCCCGCCGTCGCCACCGTCGGGACCGCCCCTGGGCTTGTACTTCTCGCGGTGGAACGAGGTCACGCCGTCGCCGCCGCGCCCGGCGGTCACCTCGATGGTGGTCTCGTCGACGAACATCCGGGATCGCCGATCGCGGCCAGGCCGCGTCGGGCTAGGCGCCCGGGTCGATGCTGGCCAGCTTGCGGCCGCGCACCACGTGATAGACGACGGTGCCGTCGACCTTGGCGAACAGGGTGTCGTCGCCGCCGCGGCCGACGCCCTCGCCGGGGTGGATGCGGGTGCCGCGCTGGCGGACCAGGATCGTGCCCGCGGTCACCAGCTGGCCGCCGTGGCGCTTGACCCCGAGCCGCTTGGCGGCCGAGTCGCGGCCGTTGCGGCTGGAGGATGCGCCCTTCTTGTGCGCCATCTCAGCCTTC
>DASZON010000312.1:0-6385 GCA_035550755.1 Actinomycetota bacterium
TCGCTGGTCAGCGGGGTCCGGAGTGCCGCCATCTCGCGCCTCCGTCGGGGGTTGACAACCTTACGGTGTATGGTTACCTTACATCGTAAGTCTAGCGGAAGGAGCCCCCGATGTTCACAGCAGCCACCGCCCAGCCCGCGACCCCTTCCTCCCCGACCGGCCCGGCCACCATGCGAGCCGTCGTCCAGGACACCTACGGCTCGGCCGAGACCCTCGAGCTCCGCGACGTCCCCAGGCCAGCCCCCGCCGACGGCGAGGTCCTGGTGCGGGTGCGCGCGGCCGGCCTCGACCGGGGTGTCTGGCACGTCATGACCGGCCTCCCCTACATGGTCCGCCTCGTCGTCCCGACCATGGGGCTGCGCCGGCCCAAGGCCCCGATCCGGGGCATGGACCTGGCCGGGCAGGTGGAGGCGGTCGGCCGGGATGTCACCCGCTTCCGGCCCGGCGACGCCGTGTTCGGCTGGACCCAGGGCGGCTCCTACGCCGAGTACGCGGCCGTCCCCTCCGACCAGCTCGTGCCCATGCCGGCCAACCTGAGCTTCGAGCAGGCGGCGGCCGTGCCCATCTCCGGCCTGGCCGCCCTCCAGGGGATCCGCGACGTGGGCGAGGTCCAGGCCGGCCAGCGGGTCCTGGTCATCGGGGCCGCGGGCGGGGTCGGGTCGTTCGCCGTCCAGCTGGCCAAGGCGGCCGGCGCCCACGTCACCGGGGTGGCCGGCACCACCCAGGCCGAGCTGGTCCGCGCCATCGGCGCCGACGAGGTCATCGACTACACCCGCGAGGACGTCACCGACGGCTCGCGCCACTGGGACCTCATCCTGGACACCGCCGGCCACCGCTCCCTGTCCCGGCTCCGCCGGGCCCTCTCCCCCGCCGGGACCCTGGTCATCGTGGGCAGCGAGGTCAAGGGCCGCTTGCTGGGCGGCTTCGACCGCCAGCTCCGGGCGGTCGCCCTGTCACGGGTCGTGGGCCAGCGGCTGCGGATGCTCAGCTCCACGCCCCGCCGCGACGACCTCGACACCCTGCGCCGGCTGCTCGAGGCCGGCAAGGTCACGCCCCTGCTCGACCGGACGTTCCCGCTGGACCAGGTCCGCCAGGCCATCGGCCACCTGCTCGCCGGCGGCGGGCGGGGCAAGATCGTCATCACCGTCTGAGGCGGCGTTGGTTCGACCGGAGCCCGCAGGGTAGCTCTACCGCGCAACCAACCCAGGCAGGGAGGGAAGGATCCATGCGCCGCATGCTCCGGGACAACGCCCTGTCGCTCACCATGTTCGGCCTGTTCCTGGTCTTCCTGGTGGCGCAGAGCGTGGCGGGCTACCGCACCGACAACAACGACAACGCCGAGCACGGCCAGGCCCGCGAGTCCTATGCCGCGTACCTCACCAGCGGGGCGTTCGTCGAGGCGACCTTCGAGAACTGGGAGAGCGAGTTCCTCCAGATGGGCGCCTACGTCCTGCTCACCGCCTGGCTGATCCAGAAACGGTCCCCGGAGTCCAAGAAGCCGGACGGCGAGCCGGCCGACGCCGACCCCCGGGCCGAGCGCGACAAGCCCGACGCGCCCGGCCCGGTCAGGCGGGGCGGGCTGGCCCTGACCCTGTACGAGCACTCGCTGTCGACGGCCCTGTTCGCCCTGTTCCTGCTCTCGTTCGTGCTCCACGCCCTCGGCGGCCACGCCGAGTTCAACCAGCAGCAGCTGGAGCATGGCCAGGCCGCGGTGTCGCTGTGGAGCTTCGTCACCAGCTCGGAGTTCTGGTTCCAGTCGATGCAGAACTGGCAGAGCGAGTTCCTGGCCGTGGCCGCCCTCGCCGTCCTCGGCATCTTCCTCCGCGAGCGTGGCTCCCCCGAGTCCAAGCCGGTCGCCGCCCCCCACGCCCAGACCGGCAACGGCTAGCATCAGAGGACGATGCATGACGACGGCCACCCGATCACGATCCTGTTCACCGACGTGCAGGGGTCGACCCAGCTCAGGGCCAGGCACGGCGACCGGGTGGCCGACGAGATGCTGGCCGACCACGAGTCGATCGTCCGGCGGGCCATCGGCGCCTACGGTGGCACCGAGGTGGCCTTCCTGGGCGACGGGTTCCTTGCCACCTTCGGCACCCCCGCCGCCGGCCTGAGCTGCGCCATCGCCATCCAGCAGGCGCTGCAGTCCTACGGCCGGGACAACGCCGACCGCCGCATCCGGGTCCGGATCGGGCTGCACCACGGCCAGGCCACCGAGCGTGACGGCACGCTCTACGGCCAGGCCGTCCACGCCGCCTCCCGGGTCATGTCCGAGGCGGTCGGTGGCCAGATCCTGGTCACCGCCGCCGTTCGCGACGCCGTCGAGGCCACCGGGACGTTCTCGTTCGTGGACCGCGGCCTCTACTGGCTGCGCGGGTTCCCCGACCGCTGGCGGCTGTACGAGGTGGAGTGGGGACGCGACGCCGGGGGCACGGCCGGGCCGGTCCGCCAGTCCCCGTTCGTGGGGCGCGAGCGGGAGCGGGCCGACCTGCGCCGGGCGGTCGAGGACGCCCGCCTCGGGCACGGTTCGCTGGTGCTGGTCTCGGGCGAGGCCGGGGTCGGCAAGACCCGGCTGACCCAGGAGGTTGACGCCGAGGCCGACGCCCGCGGGCTGCGGGTCCTGGTCGGCCACAGCACCCGCGACGAGGGCCGGGCCCCCTACCTGCCCTTCACCGAGATGATCGAGCAGGGCATGGTCACCCCGCGCAGCCCGGAGACCCTGCGTGACGCCCTCGGCGAGGCCGCCCCCGAGATCGCCCGCATCGCCCCCGCCCTGCGCCTGGTCGTCCCCGACATCCCGGCGCCCCTGGACCTCCCGCCCGAGCAGGCTCGCCGCTACCTGTGGCTCAGCATGCGCGAGTTCATCGGCCGGGCCGCCCAGGAACGCCCCCTCCTGCTGGTGTTCGAGGACCTGCACTGGGCCGACGAGCCGACCCTCCTGCTGCTCGAGTACCTGGCGCTGCACCTGGCCGAGATGCCGGTGCTGATCGTCGGCACCTTCCGCGACGACGAGGTCGAGCCGTCCTCGCCGCTGGCCCGCATCCTCAACCAGCTCGTGCGCCAGCGGCTGGTCACCCGCATCCCCCTGCGGCCGCTGACCGAGCAGGGCGTCGGCGCCCTGGTGGCCGGACTGACCGGCCAGCGGCCGCCGGCCGCCCTGGTCCACGGCATCTACGCCCAGAGCGAGGGCAACCCGTTCTTCACCGAGGAGCTCTACCTGCATCTGGCCGAGTCCGGGGTGCTGCTCGACGACCGGGGCCGGTTCCGCGCCGACCTGAAGCTCGAGGACCTGGAGGTCCCCTCCAGCGTCCGCCTGGTCGTCGGCGAGCGCCTCGCCCGGCTGTCCGAGGCCACCCAGCGGGCGCTGGTCGCGGCCGCCGTCCGCGGCCGGGTGTTCGAGCTGGACCTGGTCGAGCGGGTGGCCGGCGAGCCCGGGGAGGACCTGCTCGACGCCTTCGACGAGGCCGAGCGGGCCCGTCTCATCACCCCGGCCAAGACCGGGTCGTCCAGTTACGCCTTCACCCACGAGCTGATCCGCCAGACCCTGCTGGCCGACGCCTCGACCGTCCGCCGGCGCCGCCTGCACCTGGCCATCGCCGCCGCCCTCGAGGCCATCCACGCCGGCGACCTCGAGCCCCACGCCGCCGACCTCGCCTACCACCTGGCCCAGGGCGGGGCCGGCGGCCAGGACCGCCGGCTGGTCCGCTACCTGCGCATGGCCGGCGACCGGGCGATGGACACGGCCGCCTACGCCGAGGCCGGCGATCACTTCGCCCAGGCCGTGGCCCTGCTGGAGCGCCAGGCGGGCGGCGACGGGGAGGACCGGGAGGCCCTCGCCGAGCTGGTCGAGCGCCTGGCCATGGCCCTGCGAAGCCAGGGCCGCTGGGACGAGGCCCTCAAGGTCATGGACGAGGCGCTGCGGCTGTACGAGGCCCTCGGGCGCCCCGACGCCCTGGGGCGGCTCTGCGGGGTGATGTCCTACCAGCTCGGCTGGGCGGCCAAGTGGGAGGAGGCGGTGGGCGTGGCCACCCGCGGGCTGGCCGCCCTCGGCGACCTGCCCAACCCCGACCGGGCCCGGCTGCTGGCCGCCGCCGCCTGGGTGAGCGGGCTGGCCGGCGACTACGCCGGCGCCACCGGGATGTTCACCGCCGCCCGGGAGCTGGCCACCGGGCTCGGCGACGAGACCGCCCTGGCCGACGTGCTCCAGCTCCAGACCATCCACCACATGGCCTGGGTGGAGCTGGCCCAAGGGGTGGCGGCCGGCCTGCGGGCGGCCGAGGTGTACGAGGCCGGCGGCGAGCTGTGGGAGCTGACCGGCGTGCTCGCCTTCGTCGAGTACCAGCACCGGACCCTGGCCCACCCCGAGCCGACCGCCGCCCACGCCGGCCGCCTGACCGGGCTCGCCGCGCGGGTCGCCCCCCTGGCCGGGCGGCTCGGCCACCTCGGCGCCGAGTTCCTGGTCGTGGCCAGCCGCATCCGGATCGAGGGGGTGTACCGGGCCGACCTGGCCTTCGTCGAGCGGCAGGGCGGCCACGCGGTCGAGGTCTGCGAGCGCGGCGGGCTCCCCTGGCTGTACGTCGGCCACCTCTACCTGGGGCTGGCCGCCCACTGGCGGGGCGACTGGGAGACGGCCGAGCGGGAGCTGCGCCTGGCCGACCAGCTGGAGGCGCCCGGGGCGATCGGCGGCCAGAGCGCCGCCCACCTCGCCCAGCACCTGGCCTGGGCCGGGCGCGGGGACGAGGTGGCCGAGCTCTTCGAGGCCCGGCGGGCCATGCTGCCGGTGGCCGGGGGGACCAGCTCGATCGGGGCCTGGAACATGCTGCTCGGCTTCGTCGAGGCCCTGGCCCTGGCCGGCCGCCGCGAGCAGGTGGCCGAGCTGCGCCCCCTGGTCGAGGAGGCCCTGGCCCTGGACGACTGGATCGCCTTCGACGGCCGCCTGGTCGTCACCCGGGCCGCGATCGCGGCCGCGGCTGCCCGCGACTTCGACGCCGCCGAGCGCCACTTCGACGCCGCCCAGGCCACCGCCGAGGCCCTCGGCAACCGCATCGAGCAGGCCGACCTGGGCTTCTGGCGAGCCCGCATGCTGGCCGACCGGGACGGGCCGGGCGACCGCGAGGCAGCCGCCGCGGCAACCGCCCGATCGCGCGACCTCGGCCTCCGCGGGCGGGCCGCGGGCTAGACCGGGGCGGGGCCGGCGGGTCTCAGAGGGCGAGGGCGCACCAGACGACCTTGCCGCCGTCGGCGTTGGGCTGGACCCCCCAGGCCCGGGACAGCTGGTCCACCAGCCACAGCCCTCGCCCACCTTCGGCCTCGGGGTCTAGGGGGACGGGTTGCGCCAGCCGCGGGCCGCGGTCCCGGACGGTGACGACCAGCCGGTCGGCGCGCAGCTCCAGCTCCAGCCAGAGGTCCGTGCGGGCGTGGATCACGGCGTTGGTGACGAGCTCGTTGGCCACCAGCACGGCCCGGTCGACCACGGTGGCGTCCGGTGCCGCCAGCCGCCAGGCCCGGCAGACCTCCCGGACGAACGCCCGGGCGGCCCCGGCCGCGGCCGCGGTCGGCGGCAGCCGCAGCTCGGTGTGCAGGTGCGGCGGACGGGTCTGGACCGCGTCCAGGGCCTCCTGGACGGTGGCGTGCAGCCGCAGCAGGTGCGACACCTGTCCCGGGCGCAGGACCTCGGCCACCCGCGGCCGGGCCCCGCAGAGCAGGAAGCTGGTGCCCGGCCAGCGGTTGGCCGGGTGACGGGCCACGCTGGAGAACACCGTGGCCGCCACCGGGTCCACCGACTGGACGCCGGTCAGGTCGCAGATCAGCGCCTCGGGCTGCTCGCTCAGGCCCTTGAACAGGGCCCGCTGGACCTGGGCGACGCTGGCGAGGTCGATCCTCCCGGTGAAGGCGACGACGAGGCAGCCACGCCGGGTGGACTGCCTGATCTCCATGGCCCGCCCTCCGTGGCTGGCCGGGTTTCCCCAGGGGCTTCCGGTGACAGCCTAACCCCGGGTGGCCCGGATTGGCCGCGAATTGACACCACGTCGTGCAAACACGCAGATTCCGCCGGGCTCGGACGTCAACCAAGGAGGCAACCGCGTGCTCATTCTCGGATTGATCCTGCTGCTGATCGGCTGGCTCACCGGCATCGGGATCCTGACCACGCTCGGGATCATCCTGCTGGTGATCGGCGCCGTTCTGTGGATCCTGGGCTCGACCGGGCGCCCGGTCGGCGGTCGACGCTACTGGTATTGACCGGCCCGATTAGCCGCTGAACTGCATCGAGTACTCGTACGGCGGGCGGGGTGGGGCGATCGGGCGGACGATGTCGGCGTTGATGACTGGCGGCGGGGGGCTGGGGTCGTCGACGGCCGCCGGACGGGGCTGCCAGCTCCCCTCG
>DASZON010000313.1:0-11358 GCA_035550755.1 Actinomycetota bacterium
GAGGCGGCGGGTGAGCCGCCCCACGTGGGTGTCCACGACCACGCCCTCGTTGCGCGAGAAGAAGGTGCCCAGCACCACGTTGGCCGTCTTGCGGCCGACCCCGGGCAGCTCGACCAGCTCGTCGATGGTCTCGGGGACCTCGCCGCCGTGATGCTCGAGCACGTAGGCGGCCGCCCCCTGGATCGACCTGGCCTTGTTGCGGAAGAACCCGGTGGCGTGGATGGCCGCCTCGACCTCGGCCCGGTCGGCGGCGGCGAGGTCGGCCGGGGTCGGCCAGCGCCGGAACAGCGCGGGGGTGACCTGGTTGACGACCACGTCGGTCGACTGGGCGGACAGGATGGTCGCGACCAGCAGCTCCCAGGCCGAACGGTGGTCGAGGGCGGTCGTCACCGCCGGGTACCTTGCCGCCAGGCGGGCCCGGATCTCGGCCGTCCGGGCCGCCTTGGCGGCCTTGGACTCGCGGCCGCGCCGGGGCGCCGGGAAGCCGGCCGGCGGGCCGGGGGTGGCGGACATGGCCGGATGGTAAGCGCCCGAGATTCGATCGGCCACTGAAGTCCGGGGCCAAACGTGCCGAGAAAGGTTGGGGACCGCGCGCTTGGGGAGGGTGCCGTGACCGGAGACCACGTCCAGCACGAGTGGCGAGCGCCACTCGACGACCTACGCACACTTCGTGAGTCGCTGCGGGAGGAGGAGCAGCGGGTCAGCTACTGGCGCCAGCTCGTCCAGGGCCGGCTCGACCTCGTCCACACCGCCCTCGAGGGCGGCCACCCCAGCGCCGACGACCTGGCCAGCCTGGCCGCGGCCCGCTCGCGGGACGGCGCCAGGCGGCGCTCGCCCGCCGCCACCAGCCTGGCCCTCGACGGGCTGGTCAGCCCCCTGGCCGGCCTGGAGGACCTGTGGGACGCCCCGATCGCCTGGGACGACCCGCCGGCGCTGCAGCGGCTGGAGCGGGGCCTGGTCGAGGCCGAGGTGAAGCTGTCCGCCTACCGGCGGGCCCTGCACGAGCGGATCGACGCCTGCACGGCCCAGCTGGTCGACCACTACCAGCGCGATCCCGCCCAGATCGTCAGGTGACGGTCAGCGACATACCGTCGCGTACGGTGGTTGCAGGCTTCACAAACCGGTCACCAGACCGTACGCTGGAAAGCGTACGAGGAGGCGCGGTTGGGCATCGCTGTCCGGCACATTGGTCGGGCGACCCTGCTCGGGGCGGGCGCCCTGGCAACGACGTTGGCCGCCGAGGTCATGGCGGCCCGGCGCCACCGTTTCCTTGTCCATGAGACCCCGCTGGAGATCAGCGGCACGATCGGGCCGGAGGACGGCGAGCCACTTACGCTGGTGGTCCTGGGCGACAGCTCGGTCGCCGGGGTCGGGGCCGACGCCGTCGAGGACACCCTCACCTACGGGGTCGCCAAGGCCCTGAGCGACCAGTACCGGGTCACCCTGCACGCCCTCGGGGTCTCCGGGTCCCGGCTGGCCAATGTCGTCGGCGAGCAGCTGCCCCAGGTCGAGGGGCTTGGACCGGACATCGTGCTCGTCTGCGTCGGCACCAACGACGTCACCCACGGGACCACCCTCCGCGAGGCCCGTCGTCAGCTCCGGCTGCTGGTCGACGGCCTGGCCCGGGTCGCCCCGGCGGCCAAGGTGATCGTCTCCGGGCTGCCCCCGGCCGAGACCGCGGCCGCCTTCCACCGGCCCCTGCGGGACCTGCTGGGGCTGCGGGCCCTGCTGTTCACCCGCCTCTACCGGACCGAGCTGACCCAGCACGGGATCTCGGTGTTCGACATCGCCAAGCTGACCAAGTCGGCCTTCCACGGCAAGCGGGAGATGTTCAGCGCCGACCTGTTCCACCCCTCCAGCGCCGGCTACGCCTTCCTGGGCACGATCTACGGCCGGGCGTGCCGCGAGGCCCTGGCCCTCGACACCGCCGTCGCCGAGGCCGAGCTCGCCAGCTAGTCGAAGAGCTCGTCGAAGAAGCTCTTCTTGCGGCGCTTCTGCTGCCCCTCGTAGCGGCGGGTGTCGTCGTAGCGGGGGTCGTACCGCTGCTGCTCGGGCTCTCGCGAGGGCGCGGCCGGGTGGCTGCGCTGCCAGCCCTGCTCGGCGTCGACCAGGCGCTCGAGCTCGCCCCGGTCCAGGAAGATGCCGCGGCAGTCGGCGCACTGGTCGACCGTGACCCCGCTGCGCTCGTAGGTTCGCATGAGCCCCTGGCACTTGGGACAGATGAGCTCGGTTGCCATCACGGATCGCCTCCTCGGGTCAGGGGTTCGAGTCTAGGGTCGGCCGCCGACGACCGCGAACTTGGGCGTCACCCCGAGCAGGCGCGCGCTCGCCGGCAGCTGGAGCAGCTGGGCCCACTCGACGTCGCCGAGCCGCTCCAGCCGGACCGGGCCCCACCCGGCCGCCTCGACCAGGTCGACCAGCTGGTCGGGAGAGGCCCCGCGGGCCAGCGGCAGCTCGGCCACGGTCTCCGGGTCGTAGCTGCCGTGATGGTGGTCGGGGTCCCCGCGCAGCCGGCGCAGCCCCTCCCTGGCCTGCCCGCGCAGGGCCTCGACCGGGTCGGACTCGCCCCACAGCCCCTCGAACAGCACCAGCCGGCCCTCGGGGGCCGCCGCCCGCCAGGCGGTCAGCGCGGCCTCGGGGTCGGGCAGGGTCCACATCAGATGCCGCTCGATGACGGCGTCGAACGGACCGGGGGGCGGGTCCTCGGCGCCGCCGTGGACGACCTCGACCGTGAGGCCCTCGCGGTCGGCGTGCTCGCCCAGCCGGGCCAGCATCCCCTCCGACAGGTCGAGGGCGGTGACCCGGTGGCCGAGCCGGGCCGCGGCCAGGGACAGGAACCCGGTGCCGGCGCCCACGTCCAGCACCCTGGAGCCCGGCCCGGGCAGGAACCGGTGCAGGGCGGCGTTCCAGGCGGCCCGCACGGCCGGCGAGGCCGCGGCCCAGCCGTGGTCCGAGGAGTGGTCGTAGGTGTCGGCATCCGCGTCCCACCAGGCCCGGACCCGGCCGGTCAGGTCGTCCCGGTCGTTCACGGCAGCGGGGGCCGGCTGACGGGGCGGGCCGGCTGGCCGGCGGCGCGGGCGCGGGCCTGGCGGCGGTCCTCGCGGGCGGCCACCACCTTCTCCTCGTAGCTGGCCCAGGAGATGAGCACGCCCAGGACGGCGACGATGGCGATCAGGTCGCCGGCGCCCCAGAGGATGGCCCCGCCGGTCTGCTGGTCGGCCAGCGGGGTGGGGCCCCAGGTGCGCTGGAAGGTCTCGAGGGTCGGGGCCAGGACCCGCCCGCTGTTCATGATCGCCACCCCGAGGAAGGCGTGGAACGGCACCATCAGGAACACGAACCCCAGCCGGGCGATGTGGGGCAGGCGCCAGCGCGAGGGGTCGAGGCCGACCACCGGCCACCAGAACAGCAGCCCGACGGCCAGGAAGTGCAGGTGGACCAGGTCGTGGACGAACGGCTGGCGCAGGCTCAGGTCGAACAAGGGCGAGAAGTAGAGGGCGTACAGCGACATGGTGAACAGCACCCAGGCGACCAGCGGGTTGCCGATCACCCGCAGCGGCGGGCTGTGCAGCACCCGGGTCAGGCGCCGGCGGTTCCGGCCCCTGGACACCCGCAGGGCCAGGGTCACCGGGGCGCCGAGCACCAGCAGCGGCGCCGCCGCCATGGTGAGCAGCATGTGCTGGACCACGTGGACCGAGAACAGCGCCGTGTCGTAGGCCTCGACGGGCGACAGCAGGGCCAGGGCGATGGCGGCGATCCCGGACAGGAAGTAGACGGTCCGGCGGGCCGGCCATGCCACCCCCTCGGCGGCCAGGTGGCGCCGGCCCTGGAGGTAGGCGATGGCCGCGGCCAGCAGCCCGACGGTGACCAGCGGGTTGAACGACCAGGAGAGCAGCATCCGGGACAGGGTCGGGGCCGGCACCTGGGACCCGGGGGCGGGGCCGGCCAGGGCGGGGCCGGCAGCGGCGGTCAGGCCGGCCAGCGCGAGCGCGCCGGCGGCCATCACCCGGCGCCCGAGCCTCGGCGACCAACCCACCATGTCAGCTTACGCCGGCGGGTTCGGACCGGCGCGGGGAGCGGAACCCGGCAAGGCCGGCGGCCACCATGGCCGCGCCCAGGCCGAGGGTGAAGGTGATGGCGGCCCGGGTCGTGAGCGCGCCGAACCCCGAGGTGACCTGGGAGCGGCCAAGGGCCGACAGGTCGGGCAGTGCCCCGGCCATGGTCAGGAACACCCCGCCGAGCAGCACGTAGAGCAGGCCGGTGTCGGCCCTGCCGCGCAGCAGCCGGTAGGCGCCGAAGGTGGCCACGGCCCAGCCGGCGGCCGAGGTCAGGCTCCCGTACAGCTCGGTGGCCAGCGGGGCGGTGGAGGTGAGCAGGGCCCCGGCGGTGTGGACGACGTCGGCGGCCACGGCGACCAGGGCGACCACGGCCAGCACCTTGTGGCGGCGGTAGCCCCCGGAGGCGGCCAGGGCGGCGGCGAACAGGGCCACCGCGGCCAGCGCCCACGGCCACGGGGAGGGGCCGGGGACCCAGGTGATCGCGCCGTGGACGACCATGGTCCGTTCTCCCTGGCGCAGTGGCACCTGCCAGTCGGGCACGACCAGGTGCATCGCCCTGGGGGCGGCGGTCACGGCCGGGGGGTCGGGGCCGGTCCAGTGGGCCCGGTGGTCGTGCCAGGTGGCCGACGGCCCGTCCCCGATCCGCCGCCACTCGGGGGCGGCCTGGGGGTTGAACTCGGACGGGATCGAGGTCGGGGTGGTGCGGAAGCGGTTGGTGTAGGTGCTGGGCGAGCGCTGGTTCTCGAACACTCCGTCCGGGCCGACGCGCAGGTACGGCTCCAGGCGGTAGCCGAGGACCAGCACCTCGCTGCCGCGGTTGATCAGCTCGAGCAGCCCCCCGGGGACGGCCCGGACCGTCAGGCCGGGCACCCCCTGGTCGATGCCGCGGATCACCGTGCGGTAGTTGCTGGCCTCGGTGCCGGCGCCGATGGCGTGGGCGGCGGCCGGCCCGGCCGTCGTCCCCACGAGCGCCAGGGCCAGGCCGCCGATCAGGGCGGCCCGGCGCAGGCGGCGCCGGCGGGCGGTCATCGGCGGCGCCCCGGGCCGTCCCGCCCCCGCGGCGCGGTCCGTGGTCCCTCGCGGAAGCGCAGGAAGAGCGCGGCGGCCACGATCGCCACGGCCACCGCCGAGGCCAGGAGCAGGATCCGGCTGCGCTGGTCGCCTCCCGACCCGCCGGCCGACGGCGGCACCCCGACCTGGACGTAGCCGGTCTGGTTCAGCTGGGCGCTCACCTGGTGGGTCCCCGGGGTGTCGGTGCTGGCGAGCTGCTTCCAGGTCTTCCCGTCTGCCGAGGCCAGCACCACGTGGCCGCCGACGTCGGCCACGGCGGTGGCCAGCAGCGGGTAGACCAGGCCGACGCTGGACTGGCCCTCGAGGACCGCGATCCTGGTCCCGGACGGCCGGTAGGTGGCCTGGATGCGGTAGGCGTTGCCGGCGACCACGAGCCCGGAGGAAGGCTTGGCGAGAGTCGCCGGGTCGACCGGGTCCACCGCCACCTCGACCTCGGTCTGCCCGGACCGCGGCGGCACCGCGCCCTCGCTCAGGACCAGGTTGATCTGGCCGTCGCTGGTCGAGAAGGCGCCCAGCCGGGACCCGTCGGCCTGCAGCTTGACCGTGAACCGGGCCGAGGCCGGAGGCTTGTTCGCCGCCGCCAGCTCCTGCGGCGGGTTCACCCACCGGTACGGCGTCGGCGGCGCCAGCCCGTCCAGCAGCGGACGCCTGGCCACGATGCTCGCCCGCCCACTGACCGCCGCCCCCGCCACGTACAGCAGCACGATCCCCACCCCGGCCAGCAAGGCCAGCTTGGAACGGTTCCACGGCGGCGCAAGCCGCGTGGCCGCCGGGGGCGGTTGCAGGGTTGGCGGGGTGGTCATCGGGTGGGGCGCAGGGTTGCGATCGGAGCGGTGGCGAACTGGGGCGGCCAGGTCACCTCTCGCCGGTTCACCTGCGTCCACTCCCAGATGACGCTGGCCGCGCGGAGGTTGGCGCCGGCGTCGGCTCCGCCCGGCGCGGCGAACTCGAGGCCGCTGCCATTGGGCAGACCCCCCGCCGGGATCCGGACCTTGCGGGCGGTGGCGGCCACGGCCGCCGGGTCCTGGGAGGGGGCCGCCGGCAGCACGTAGCGGAACAGCGCCCAGGCGCCGGAGAAGCCGGCCAGGGCGGCGGCGCTCATCGAGTGGCCGTACGCCTTGCGGTAGGCGGCGTCGGCCCGGTCGAGCAGGCCGCGGGTGCCGGGGGCGAGCCCGTTGGGGTTGATCCCGTGGGTGTCGGGCTTGTCGGAGGCGAACAGGCCGACGGCGTCGTCGCCCAGCAGGGCTCCGAACTCCGGCATGCAGTAGCTGGACGAGGTGCCGATGCTGGCCAGCAGGGGCAGGTGCTGGCGGACCTGCTCGCGCCGGAGCGCGACCCCGTCCTCCAGGTAGGCGACCACGAACAGGACGTCGGGCTTGGCCGCGCCGAGCTTGGCGACCACCTTGGCCGGGTCGTAGTGACGCGGGTCGTAGGCGACGTCGGCCACCGCCTTGAAGCCGCGCTCGCGCAGCTCGGCCCGGGCGCCGTCGGCCACGGCGTGGCCGTAGACGTCATCGACCGAGGCGATGGCGAAGCGCAGCCGGGACGGCTTGCGGCCCAGCTTGGGGGCGAGCTCGTCGGCGACGAAGCGGATGGCCCCCCGCCCGAGCAGCCCGCCGGTGGGCGCGACCCGGAACACCAGGTCGCCCCCGCCCGGGCCGGCCAGCTTGCCGACCGCGCCGGTCTCCCAGAACAGCGAGCCGTGGCCGACCGCGGCCGCCGCCGCCGGGCTGGAGATGGTGCTGCCGTAGCTGCCAAGGACCAGCCGCACGCCCCGGCCGGCCAGGGCCTTGATCGCCGCCGGGGCGGCGTCGGCCTCGGGCACGTCCACCTGGTCGAGCGCGATCGGGCGGCCGTCGATGCCGCCGTCGGCGTTGGCCAGCTCGGCCGCGACCCGGACCCCGTGGTACTCGTCGATCCCGCCCATGCCCTGGGTGCCGGTCAACGGGTAGATGGCGCCCACCCGGACCGGCTCGGGCGGGTCGCCGGTGCAGGAAGCGATCAGCAGCAGGGCGAGGAGCAGGACGAGCGGGCGCAGGTGGCGCATGTCTAGGTCACCGCCAGAAGGTTGGCTACGGCATGGGTGACGGCCGGGACCGTCCAGCGGCCGGAAGCGTACCGCTGCCACGACAACAGGAGTGCGGCGCCGAGGTCGACCGGCATGGCGGCGACCCCGTACGCGGGCAGGTGCACGAGGGCGAACACGACAGCGGTGCCTCCCACCGCGACCACGACCCCAAACCGCAGCAGCCGGTCGTACAGCACCCTCCGGAACAAGGCCTCTTCGACCACGGCCGCCACCACGGCGATCCCGCCCGCCATGACCCCGGCACGTCGGTCCGGGGCCGGCCCACCCGCGGTCCCGGCCGCCAGGACCGCCGCCATCCCGACCCCGAGGGTCAGCCCCCACCCCAGCGGCGCCCCTCGCGGTTGGTCGGCGTGGCGTTCGCGGACGACCAGCGCCGCCCCGCCCAGCGCGAGGTAGCCGATGACGAGCAGCGGCAGCCCGAACCTCAGCCCATGCAGCCCTGGCCGCCCCAGCAGGAACGCGATCCCCCCGACCACCACCACCCAACCCAGCCCGGGGGGTGTGGACAACCCCGCGCGTCCAGGTTCCAGCTCGGCTACGCTCCCCCTCCGGGGGGCCACGCCCCGGCCGCCGCGGGTGAAGCCCGCCCCCGACCCGGGGAACTCCGCCCCCGACCCGGGGGACCCCGCCCCCGACCCGGGGCCCCGGGGCCGGGGTGGCTGGGGGTGGGTGGGGGTAGGGGTGGGGGTCATCCGGTGACGGTGAAGGCTGCCTGGGTGAGGATGCGGGGGTCGAAGGGAGCGTGGTCGGCGGCGACGAACTCGACCTGGACGACGTGCTGGCCGGGGGTGAGCTCGGGGAGGCGCTGGCTGAGGCCGTAGTTCATGCTGACGAGCTTGCCGTCGACGAGGAGGTGGATGTGGCCCTCGTCGCCCTGGATGCGGGTGGTGGTCTTGTTGACGATCTTGGCGTCGTCCAGGCCGAGGCGGAGCTCGGATCCCTCCTTGACGGTCTGGCCGTTGCGGGGGGTCAGGATGGTCAGCTTGGCCGGGCTGCTCGGGCGCGGCGCGGCGGTGGCCGCCGAGGTGGCGGGCGCGGCCGACCCGCCGCCGTCCCCGCCCGAACAGGCGGCGAGGCCGAGCACGGCCACGGCCAGCAGGGCCGCGGCCCAGACCCGGCGGCTCGGCCGGGCGACCCCGGTTCGGGGAAGTTGTCGGTTCATGCTGGTCCCTCTATCCGATGACCTGCTGGAACTGGCCGCCGCGCTGGACGCGGGCGGCGGTGGCCTCGATGGCGAACGATACCCGGCCGGGGTCGAGGTCGACGTTGGCGGCGAAGTGGCCGGGGCCGAGGCGGACCAGGGTCAGGGCCTCGGATGTGCCCGAGGGGCCGGTCATGCGGGCCTTGGCCTTGTCGGCGGGCTGCTCGTCACCGCTCTGGTTGAAGTAGGTGAAGTGGACGGTGTTGGGGCCGGGGCGGCCGGGGTCGATGTAGGCCTGGAGCGTGCCGCCGGCGGCCAGGGTGATGGTGTAGAGGGTGGGCTGGCCGGGGGCCTCGGAGACCTTGACGGCCTGGGGGGCGGTGCGGGTCTTGAGCTCCAGGGGCACGGTGACGGCCGGGCCCGAGCCCTCGACCAGGCCGACCACGGCCCAGGTGCCGGCGATCGAGAGCTGGCTCCCCTGCCCCTTCCAGAGGCCGTCCTCGGCCTTGGACAGCTCCAGGGTGGAGGCGCCGACGTCAGGGTTCCCGCGGGGGGTGAACCGCAGGGAGACCCGGGTCGCCGGCCAGTCCTCGCCGGAGTCGTAGTCGGTGACCTTGGCCGTGAAGGCGTTGGGGCCGGGCGTGCCCGGTGTGGCGGTGAGGTTGATCCGGACCGCGGTGGCGAAGTCGCTCCCTTCGACCTGGACGCTGGGCGGGGCCGGCGGCTTGGCCGAGGCCTGCTGGACCACGAACTTGCCCGGCGGGAGCTGGCTCAGGACGGCCGTGACGGTCAGGATGCAGGCGGCCAGGGCGACCTCCCCGCGGACGTTGCGCCGCAGGTGGTCCAGCCCGCGGACCCCGGCGGCGAGGGCGGGCACGACCCGGTACCGGTTGAGGGCTCCGAGCGCGACCAGCCCCAGGAACAGCAGCACCTTGACGTCCAGCAGCCGCCCGTAGCTGGAGTGCAGTAGCCCGTCCCAGCCGCCGGCCAGGTGCAGGGCCCTTGACAGGCCGGTGACCGCGACCAGGCCGAGCACGGGCGCGGCCAGCTTGGAGAAGCGCACCACCGCCTCGGCCTGCTCGGGCCGCTCCCGTCCCCGCAGCCAGGCCAGCAGCCAGACCAGCCCCCCGATCCAGGCACCGACAGCCAGCACGTGCAGCCACTGGATGAGCAGGTTGAGCGTCCGCAGTGGCGACGGCCCGGCCGCGTGCCCGACGTCCACGTGCAGCAGCAGCGTGATCCCGGCGGTCGCCCCGACGAGGGCGAGGCGCCAGGTGTCGACCCGCTCGCCGTCGGGCGCGGTGGCCAGGAACCAGGTCGCGACCGCGGTGACGACCACGCCGGTGGCCAGCCGGAGCAGGCCCTGGCCGGTCGTGGAGGCGAGCAGGGTGCCGAGCGGGGCGTCGATCCGGGCCTGCTCGGCCAGGAACCGGCCCGCCCCGCCCACCAGGGCCAGGCCGGCGCCGACCGCGAGCAGTGGCCGGGCGCCGGGCGGCAGCATCCGGCCGGACACGGCCAGGCCGGTGACGGCCACCCCCACCAGCAGGGTCAGCCCGGCGTAGAGGGCCAGGCGGGCGGCCGTGGCCGCCGGGGACGGCGACGGGGTCTCCCCCTGGGGGCCGGTCTGGGTCTGCTCGGCCGTTCCTGTCGCCGGGACTCCGACCCCGAAGGCGAACGACCCCGCGGTGACGTGGCCGTCGTCCTTGGAGACGACCCGCCAGCTCACCGTGTAGGTGCCGTCGGCCAGGTCGCCGAGGCCGACGGTCAGGTCCAGGGGCTCGTTCTGGACAGGGGCGGCCTGGCCCTGCTCGACCCGCCGCCCGCTGGTGTCGAGCACCTGGATGCTGGACAGGCCCACGTCGGGCCGCTCGGTGAAGGTCAGCACGACCCGGGCTGGGGCCCGGTCGAGCGACGCCCCGGCGGCGGGGTCGGAGTCGCGGAGCAGGGCGTGCGCGCCCGCCGGCGACCCGACGGCCACCAGCCACAGCCCGGCCAGGACGGCGACGAGGACGGCCCGGCCGGGCCACCGCCGGCCGCGGAGCGCCTCGATCGGGTACCGCACCGCGATCAGCTCCTCCGGCGCAGGACGACCACGCCCATCCCGACGGCCGCCAGCAGGCCGATGGCCCCGACGACCACCCCGACGGTGGCCAGCCGGCGGGCGTCGGCGACCTGGTCGTCGGCCTGCTCACGCTGGGCGTCCATGGCGGCGTTGAGCCGGGCCGTCTCCCGGTCCAGCCGGGTGGTGAGCTGCGAGCCGGTCGGCTGGGGGGACGGATACTGGACCTCGGCCGGGTCGGTCACCTCGTCGAAGCCGTCCTCGCCGGAGGTGTAGCTCTCGTCGACCTTCTTGCCGCCAAGGGTGCCGGTGACCTTGAAGGTGTAGGCGCCCGGGGTGGTCGGGATGAAGAAGGCCCGGTAGTCGCCCTTCTGGCCGAAGTCGTCGCTCCAGTAGGGCTCGAGCGGGAACGGTTTGGGCTCGGCGTCGCCGGTGCTGACCGCCACCTTCAGGCCCTTGGCGTTGGTCACCGGATCACCGTTGTTGGTGATGATCAGCTGCACGCTGTTGGTCACGCCGGCATAGGCGGGCTCGGTGCCGAACCCGACCTCGACGTTGTAGTTGGCCACCTTGTGGTCCTCGTGGGCGAGGGCCGGCACACCCAGCAGGGGCACCAGCAGCACGGCCAGGAGGGCCGCGACGGTGGTGGCGGTTCGCTTGCGCATGGGGTCCTCCAAAAGCTAAGGCAGCAGCAGAGCCATGGCACAGGCGCTCTTGGGGGCCGCGGGGGAAGCGAGCTCCCCCCACATGGATCAGGGACGGCGGTGGTGCAGTCTCTGCCGGCCCCTCAGCGAGCCCAGCTCGTGGGTGGGGCGCGGCCGCCAAGGCCGGCGGCGAGGAGGATGGCCGGGCGGACCCAGCCGGTGGGGCGGGGGCGGGCGGCGCGGGCGTCGGGGCGGGCGGCGCGGCGGCGGCGGAGGGCGCGGCCGGCGACCTCGGCGGC
>DASZON010000314.1:0-7993 GCA_035550755.1 Actinomycetota bacterium
GGTCATCTCCAGGGCGGCCATGGCGTGGGCGCCGAAGCGGTCGTAGGTGCCGGTGACGGTGGCGACCAGGGCCGACTGGATCATCTGGGTGAACCAGGGCACGCGCACCCCGGCGTCGCCGAAGATCCGCCGGAAGTGCGGGTCCATCGCGGCCAGGTCCAGCAGGGTCTCGTTGACGTCGAATACCTGCACACGGCGCATGGTGACCTCCTCGCGCGGCCTGGATCCCGGTAGCCTCTGCCTATCGTGTGGGGCCGGCAACCGGAAGGGATCATCCGATGAACCGCAACCCCGAGGTGGACCGGTGGTTCGAGCAGGCCGGCCATCCGCTGGAGGCGACCATGCGGCGGGCCCGCGACATCATCCTCGGGGCCGACGGCCGGGTCACCGAGTCCATCAAATGGAAGACCCCGACCTTCGCCTACCGGGGCAATATCGCCAGCTTCAACCCGTCCAAGCACCTGCTCAGCATCATGTTCCACCGGGGAGCGGAGATCCCGGGCGACCACCCCCGCCTGGAGGGTGACGGCAAGCTGGTCCGCACCATGCGCTTCACCGGCCTCGGCGAGCTCGAGGCCGGCAAGGCAGACCTGGAGGCCGCCGTCCGCGCCTGGTGCGACGGGAAGGCGGCCTCGGCCGCCGGCCGCTGAGCCCTTGGCGCTCGCCGGGGAGTCCGCTTCCGCTCAGCGGTAATCGGGGTTGTCGTAGTCGAAGCGGCAGCCGGCGTCCCATTCCGAGCGCTGGTTGCCGTGGGCGGGGATGCCGCCGGCCCGCTTGAGCATCGCGGCCAGCTGCAGCAGGTTCCAGGTCGCGAAGGTGGTGTTGCGGTTGGTGAAGTCGTTGTCGGGACCGCCCGAGCCGGGGTCGAGGTAGGAGGGGCCGGGCCCGGCCTCGCCGATCCAGCCGGCGTCGGCCTGGGGTGGGATGGTGTAGCCGAGGTGCTGCAGGCTGTAGAGGATGTTCATGGCACAGTGCTTGACCCCGTCCTCGTTGCCGGTCACCAGGCAGCCCGCCACCCGCCCGTAATAGGCGTACTGGCCGGCCTCGTTCAGCAGGCTGGAGCAGGCGTACAGCCGCTCGATGACCCGCTTGGTGACCGAGCTGTTGTCGCCCAGCCAGATGGGGCCGCACAGCACCAGGATGTCGGCGGCCAGCACCTGGCGGTAGATGGCCGGCCACTCGTCGGTCGGCCAGCCGTGCTCGGTCATGTCCGGCCACACCCCGGTGGCGATGTCGTGGTCGACCGCCCGCAGCTCGGCGACGGACACCCCGTGGGCGTCCATGATGGCGCGGCTGCGGTCGATCAGCCCCTGGGTGTGGCTGCGCTCCGGCGACCGCTTCAAGGTGCAGTTGATGTACAGCGCCGTGAGGTCGTCGAAGCGGTAGCGGTCGGCGTCCGTGCCTGCCTGCTCGGTCATCGGTTCTCCTGGCGTCGGGAGCTCAGCTGGCGCTGAAGTGGCGGACCAGCTCCTGGGTGTAGTAGTCCTCCCAGCGCTGGTCGGGGCGGCGCTCGGTGTACTCCTTGTCCAGGCGCACCAGCAGCCAGGTCAGCTCGCTGCGGACCACGGTGGTGCCGAGCAGCTCGGGCAGCTCGGACAGGGTGACCAGCCACTGCGAATACCAGGAGGCCCAGTCGTCGTCGGCTCCGTCGGTGATGCGGAAGACCCGATGGTGGGTCTCGGCCGCCTCGTGCAGCAGGTCGCTGATCCTGGTCTGACCCTCGTCCATCGCCACCCCCTCAGGTCGAAGAGCAGCAAGTCTAGCCGGTCGGCCTGCCGGAATCGACGTGCATCGGGTCAGGTGGCGGGATGGATGAGGCCATGCTCCATGGCGAAGACCGCCGCGCCGGCTCGGGTGGACACGCCGGCCTTGTCGTAGATGTGGGTGATGTGGGTGTGGACCGTGGAGGGGGCGACGAACAGCTCGGCGGCGATCTGCCGCTCGGAGCGGCCGCGGACCAGCAGCCGCAGGACGTCGACCTCGCGGCCGGTCAGGCCGGCGGGGAAGCTGATTCGCCGGGCTGGCCGGTGGCCGGCGGCCTCCAGCACGGCCGCGGCCGCCTGGCGGTCCAGCCCCGCCTCGGCCTCGAGGGCGCGGGCTGCCTCGGCCGGGGTGCGCGCGGGGTGGTGCGGGCGCTCGGAGACCAGCGCCTGGTAGACGTCGGCGGCGGCCAGGACCCGGGCGTCCATGCCGAGCAGTTGCGCCGGGGTGCAGGCGGACCTGCTCCCAGTCCGAGCGCGACAGCGGCCCCGGCTTGTCCCACAACCCGGTCGCGACGCCGGCCCGGCCGAGGTCGTGGAACAGGCCAGCACGGCGTACGGCCACCACCTCGGGCTCGGGCATCCCCAGGAGCCGGGCGGCCGCCTCGGCGAGCTCGGCCACGCCCGAGGAGTGGCCGTGCAGGTAGGGCGACTTGAGGTCGACGACGTCGGCGAAGCCACGGGCGACCTGGTCGAGCTGACCCTCGGTGACCGTGCGGCGCAGGCCGGGTTCGGCGGCGACCACGGCGACGTGGAGGTCGTCGAGCCCTTCCAGCTCCTCCAGCAGCTCGCGCCCGGGGCCGGCGAACGCGCCGGCCACGTGCGGGTCGAGGATCCGTCCCGACCATCGCCGGACGGTCTCGACGGCCGTGTCCGCTCCGAGGTCGGCGAAGGTCACCGCCGCATGGGCGACCGCCGCGAAGCGTGCCGCCAGCGGGAGCTGCTCGCCACGGAGGCCGTGTGGCCCCCACGGCCGTCCCAGCGCTCGAAGATCGCCCACAGCGCCGCCTCGACCGCCTCGTCCAACCCGAAGGCCTGGCCATGCTGGCCGCGACCTCGCAGTCGGCGCGCACGCCCTCGGCGGTGACCCGCTTGGCGCGGGGCAGGGCATGGGCCATCAGGCGCAGCCGCGCGAGCGGGGACGAGCCGTCGCCCAACCCCCAGAGCAGGCCGAGCGCTTCGGCCGGCACGGTCGGGTCGACCTGGTCGCCGCGGCCCCGCACCGCGACGTCGTCGCCGCCGAAGGCCTTGGCGTACTCCAGCGAGGTGGCGGTGCAGCCCACGAACCGGAGCAGGGTCGTGGCGTACACCACGGCCGCCTCGGGCTCACGCAGCCCCTGGACGCGGGCCAGCCGCGTGGCCAGCAGGCAGGCGCGCATCGCCTCCTCGCCCGGGCGGCCCTGGCCAGGTCGGTGACCAGCGAGAGGGCGGCGAGCAGCTCCGCGAGGCGGGCTGGCGGCTGCGTGCTAGGACCAGAACTCGTCCACGGCGCGGCCGTCGCCGACGAACTGTCAGACCTCGACGGCCTGGTCGCCGTCGAGCCGGAAGACGTGCACCTGGCGGTCGTCCAGGAGCCGGCCGTCGCGCTCGGCCTGGGAGCGGACCATGAAGGCCACCCCGTCGGGGTTCGCGTAGCGGTCGGTCACCGTCACCCGGAACGTGCCCTTGCTCATCTCCATCGTCCCGCCGAAGAAGCGCGGGAGCTCCGGCCAGCCCTTGTGGTCGCCGGACAGCGCCCCGAGCCGCTGGGCGTGCCAGACCACCTCGGGGTGGAACAGCCGCTCCACGGCGGCCAGGTCGCCCCTGGTGAAGGCGTCGTAACCCGCCTGCACGAGCTCGATGTTCCTGGCCGTGCGGTCGGTGCCGGTCGGGCTGGTCATGGCTGCCTCCTTGCGCGGTGGTGTGTCCTGGAGGCTAGGAGCCGACCCGGCCGGCGACCATCCACTGGCAGTGGAGATTCCCGGGCACCGCCGCTTGGGTCGCTTGACCCTTGACACCTCCGGGGGGGTGCCCAAGCCTGGTTGGTGCGGAGCTGGAACTTCGGGAGCTGTGGGGCGGCAAGGTGGTGCCGTGATGGTCCGGTGAGGATCGCGCTGCTGGGTCCCGTGGAGCTGAGCGAGGGCGACCGGCGGATCCGGCTCACCGGCTCCAAGCAGCACGCGCTGGTCACGCTCCTGGCGCTGAACGCCGGTCGGCTGCTGCCGGTGGACCGGCTGGTCGACGCCCTCTGGGGTGACGCCGAGCCGCGTGACGGCGTGAACGCCCTGCAGCACCAGGTGTCCCGGCTCCGTGAGGCCGTCGGCCGCGAGCGCGTGACCTGGCAGGGATCGGGCTACGTCCTGGAGGTGCCGGAGGACGCGGTCGACGTCCGGCGGTTCGAGCAGCTGGCCGTGGACGGCCGGGCCGCGCTCCGGCGGGAAGATGCCGGCGCGGCGGTGGCGGCGCTGCGCTCGGCGCTGGGTCTGTGGCGTGGCCCTCCGTTGGACGGCCTCCCGGCCCAGCCGTGGGTCCTGGCCGAGGTGACCCGGCTGGAGCACCTCCGGCTGGACGTGGTCGAGGACCGCATCGAGGCGGAGCTCGCCCTCGGCCTCCATGTCGAGCTGGCCGGAGAGCTGCAGGCGCTGGTCGGCGAGCACCGGTTCCGGGAGCGCCTGTGGGGGCAGCTGATGGTGGCCCTGTACCGGAGCGGCCGCCAGGCCGACGCGCTGGAGGCCTACCGGGCGGCCGGTCACGCCCTGGCCGACGGGCACGGGCTGGACCCGGGCCCGGAGCTGCAGCGGCTCCAGGCCGCGATCCTGGCCCACGACCCGGCACTGGCTCCCAGCGTGGCCGCGAGGAGCCAGGTGCCGGCCGCCGCGGCGCCACCGGAGCGTGCCCCCGGCAACCTGCCGGCGCTGCTGACCAGCTTCATCGGACGCCACGAGCAGCTTCCAGCGGTCCGTTCGCTGCTCCGGAGCTGCCGGCTGCTGACCCTCACCGGCCCGCCCGGGGTCGGCAAGACCCGTCTGGCGATCGAGCTGGGACGCGCGATGCGCGGCGAGTTCCCGGACGGGGTGTGGCTGGTGGAGCTGGCCGCGCTCAGCGACCCCGACGACGTCGTTGCCGCGGTGGGCGCAGCCCTGGCCCTGCGGGAGCCGGGACGGCCGGTGACGGCCGCCGGCGCCGTGGTGGCATCGGCCCGCGACGGGGTGGAGCTCCACCTGCGTGACCGGCGGATGCTGCTGGTCCTGGACAACTGCGAGCACCTGGTGGCCGGCGTCGCCGGGCTGGTCGACCCGCTCCTCGCCGCCTGCCCGGAGCTGCACGTGCTCGCCACCAGCCGTGAGGCCCTGGCAGTGCGGGGGGAGGCGCTGTGGCCGGTGCCACCGCTGACCCTCCCCGCAGCCGGGATCCGCGATCCGCGGGAGCTGCTCGCCTCCGAGGCCGTCCGGCTGTTCGAGGACCGCGCGGTCAGGGCACTGCCGTCGTTTGCCATCACCCCGGAGACGGCACCGGCCGTGGCCACGCTCTGCCGCCACCTGGACGGATTGCCGCTGGCCATCGAGCTGGCCGCCGCCCGCGTGCGGGCGCTGCCCGTCGGTCACATCGCCGCGTCGCTCGACGACCGGTTCCGCCTGCTGGTGGGACGGAGCCGGACCGCGCCGGCTCGCCAGCAGACCCTCCGGGCCACCCTCGACTGGAGCTACGACCTGCTCGACGCCAAGGAGCGGGCCGCCTTCCAGCAGCTGTCGGTGTTCGCCGGCGGCTGCTCGCTGGAGGCGGCCGGGTTCGTCGCCGGCCGCGCCGGCGTCGGCGGGGACGAGCTGGTCGACCTGGTGAGCGGGCTGGTGGACAAGTCGATGGTGACCGCCGAGCCCGACGCCGCCGGCGGACCCCGCTACGGCACGCTGGAATCGCTGCGGATCTACGGGCTCGAGCGGCTTGCCGAGCAGGGTGGGCTGGAACAGGCACGACGCGTGCACCGCGAGTACTTCCTGGGATTCGCCGAGGCGGCCGAGGAGGGACTGCGCCACGCCGACTATCGAGCCTGGCAACGACGGGTCACCCACGACTACGACAATCTCCGGTCCGCGTTCGACGGGGCCCTGGCCGACGGCGATCTGGCGACGGCGTTGCGGCTGGCCAGCGCCCTGTGGCTGTACTGGGCGGCCGCCGACCGGCACAGCGAGGGGAGCGCATGGCTGGAGGCCGCGCTGGAGGCCTGGTCGGAGGCCTCGTCGGAGGGGGTCCCCCCGGCCGTCCGGGCCGCCGGCTTCACGGTCCTCAGCTACCTGGCAGGCCAGCAGCACGACGTCGCGCGGGCCGTCCAGGCGGGGGAGCGCGCGGTCGCGCTGGCCGCTGAGGCCGGCGACGACTGGGAGCTTGCCCGGGCCACGCAGACGCTGGCCCTGGTCCTGGGAGCGGCCGGCCAACCGGAGCGGGCAGCCGGGCTCCTGGCCGAGGCCCGGGCCGCCATGGAGGCGACCGGCGACGACTTCTGGGTGGCTGCCTCCGACCTCATCACCGCCGCGAGCGCGATCCGGGCTGGTCGGTTGGACCTGGTCGAGCGGACGAGCCGGCAGGTGCTGGCGGGCGCACAGCGCATCGGCTACGAGCCGTTCGAATGCTGGGCCCGCCTGCTGCTCGGCGCCGTGGCCGAGCGCCGCAGCGACCCGGTCGCGGCGGTCGACGAGCTCGACCAGGCGCTGGCCGTGGCCCGGCGGCTCGGGCTGCCCCACTATGCCGCCTTCGTCCTGGGCGAGCTCGGCCGGCTCACCATGCTGGCCGGCGACCTGGAGCGGGCGCAGGCGCTCCTGACCGAGGCGGTGCGCACGGCCCAGGCCGCCGACAGCCCTTGGTTCGCCGCACTGGCGCAGACCCAGCTGGCCGCCACCCTCCGACGAAGCGGCGGCGTCGCCGAGGCCGAGGCACTGCTCACCGAGGTCCGCGCCTGGGCCGAGCAGCCCGACGCCCGCCAGACCCGGGCGACCTTCTTCATCACCCTCGGTGGCAGCCCCTATGCCCGCAGTCTTGTCGGCCTCGGCGCCCTGCGCGCCGCCACCGGCGACCTTGGCGGGGCGGAGCGGCTGCTGCTCGCGGGCCTCGATCGGGCCGAGCTGGAGCACGACCACCCCGCCGTCGCCGGCGCCCTCGAGGAGCTGGCCGCAGCCGCCGCGGCGGCCTCCCAGGCCGAGCGGGCCGCCGTGCTCCTCGGCGCCGCCACCGCCCACCGGGCAACGACCGCCCACCCCCAGCATCCGGCTGCGCGCCAGCAGGTGGAACGAACCACCGACGCCGCCCGGTCCCTGCTCGGCGCCGCCGCGCTCGACGCCGCCATGACGCGGGGACGGCGGCTTCCCCGCCACCAGGCACTGGCCTTCGCCCACCGCTGAGCCCCGCTGCCGGCGCTGCCGCCCCGTGGCAGCGCCACGGCAGCCGCCCGGGCGCGAGTGGGGGCGGCATGGCAGCGCGCCAGTCGAAGCTGCCCCCATGAACGACCTGGGCACCACCACCAGCCAACCCTCCCGGCGGCCCGCCGGTCGGCGACTCGACACCGCCGGGCAGAGGGTCAACGGCCTCGTGGTCAGGCTGCGAACCGCCCCCGACGAGGTGAAGGGCCGGATGGGCCGGCGGGTGGACGCACTCCGCGCGCAGGAGGCCGAGCTGCGGACCCGGCTGCGTGCGCTGCGCGGGGCCGACCAGGCCGCGGTCGTCGCCGAGCTGGAGCCGGCACTTGACCAGCTCGAGGACGAGACCGACATCGCCGAGGCCGAGCTGGACGCCGAGCTGGCAGGCGACGAGGAGGCGTACGCGGCCGCGGTCACCACCGAGCTGGAGGCCTGGGACCGGCGACTGGACAGGCTGGAGGCACGGACGGCAGCCACCGGCCAACCGGCGGGGGCGACGGCGATCCGACTGGTCCGCGAACGGCGGGCCGATGCCGGCCGCCAGCTCGCACGGTTCAGGACCGCTGGCTCCGGGGCCTCGGCGGCCCTGCGGGCCGGGATGCGCCAGGCCATCGAGGACCTGGACTGGGCGGCCCAGGAAGCCGCCGCCACCTTCGACACTCCGAGGAGGAGCAGACCATGAACACCGGGACCGACGACCAGAGGACTTCCTGTTCGTGCACGGGGCCTGGCACGCCGCCGCCCACTGGAACGAGGTGACCGGGCGGCTCGCCGCCATGGGCCACCGCGCCTTCGCGATCGACCTCCCCGGTAGCGGCCTCGACGCCGCCTACCCCCAGTCCTACC
>DASZON010000315.1:0-7125 GCA_035550755.1 Actinomycetota bacterium
CATGCTGAGGGCGTGGATGTGGTTGAAGGCCCGCACCCGCAGGCCGCACAGGGCCCGCTCGCTGGCCGTGGCCAGCCGCTGGTTGGTGGTCCGGGCCGCCCAGGCGGCGACCAGGACCAGCACCACGCCGGCGGCGGCCAGGCCGAGCAGCCCGGACACGTCCACCTGGCCGCCGGCCAGGTGGCGGTCGATGGCCTGCTGGACCAGCACCGGAGTGATGACCCGGCCGCCCCCGGCGAGCAGGGCCAGCGCCAGGGTGATGCCGATCCCCCGGCGCAGCTCGGGCGAGGCGGCCAGCCCCCGCCGGAGCAGCGCCAGGGCCTGGATCCGCTCGTCGCCCACCACCTCGCCACGTCCCCGCGTCACGGCTCGCCCGCCGTTGCCTCGGCGGCCTCGTAGGCCCGGACCAGGCGGGCGTAGCCGGGGGTGGTGGCCAGCAGCCGCCGGTGGTCGCCGTCGGCGACCAGCCGGCCGTCCTCCAGGTACAGGACCCGGTCGGCGAGGGCGATGGTGGCCAGCCGGGAGGCCACGATCACGGTGGTGGTGGAGGGCAGCTGGCCCTCGAGGCCGCCGAGGATGGCGGCCTCGGTGACCGGGTCGACGCTGGAGGTGGCGTCGTCCAGGACCAGCAGCCGGGGCCGGCCGGCCAGGGCCCTGGCCAGGGCGACTCGCTGGCGCTGCCCGCCCGACAGGGTGGCCCCGCGCTCGCCGACCACGGTGTCGTAGCCCTCGGGCAGGCGGACCACGAACTCCTCGGCCTGGGCGAGCCGGGCTGCGTCCGCGACCCGGCCGTCGCCGTCGCGCTCCAGGTCGATGTTGTCGCTCACCGAGGTGGAGAACAGGAACGGCTCCTGGAAGGCGATCGCCACCGCCCCGGCGACCTCGCCGCCGTCCAGCCCGGCGAGGTCGCGGCCGCCCAGCAGGACCCGGCCCCGCTCCGGTGCCAGCAGCCGGGCCAGGAGCAGGGCCAGGGTCGACTTGCCCGACCCGGTGGGGCCGACCAGGGCGACCGTGTCCCCGGCCGGGACCCGGAACGACACCTCGTGCAGGACCTCGGCCCCGGGCTCGTAGCCGTAGCCGAGCCCCTCCACCTCCAGGTCCAGCGGCCCGCTGGGCAGGGCCGGCCCGGCGCCGGCCCGATGCTCCCGGGCACCCCCTTGGGGTTCCCCGGACCCCGCCCGATCCCCCGGGGCACCCCCTTGGGGTTCCCCGGACCCCTCCCGATCCACCGGGGCACCCCCTTGGGGTTCCCCGGACCCCTCCGGGGCCGGGAGCGGCTCGGCCAGCACGGCCGCGACCCGCTCGTAGCCGGCGACCGCCCTGGGCATGTCCCCGAGCACGTACCCGATCAGGCGCAGCGGCCAGATCAGCAGGGCGAACAGGTTGATGAGCCCGACCAGGGTGCCGGCCGTGATCGCCCCCTGCTCGATCCGCCAGACCCCGACGACCAGCAGAGCCACCGTGGTCAGGGCGGGCAGGGCGTCCAGGCTGGCCTCGAAGTTGGCGGTGACCCGGGCGGCCTCGATGCGGGCGTCGCGCAGCAGCTCGGCCTTGTCGGCGAAGCGCCGGCCCTCGGCCTCCTCGGCCTGCAGGGCCTTGACCACCAGGGCGCCGTCGAAGCTCTCGTGGGCCACCGCCGACACGTCACCGAGGCGCTCCTGGCCGAGGGTGGTGGGCCGCTCCACCCGCCGCTGGAAGGCCAGGTTGAGGAGCAGGATGGCCGGGACCACGAGCAGCCCGAGGGCGGCCAGGAACATGTCGGCCAGGAACAGCCAGACCACGGTCGCGCCCAGCATGGTCAGGACCCCGGTGGCGAACGGCAGGGGCGAGAGGATCTCGGAGGCGGCGTCCAGGTCGCCCTCGGCCCGCGACAGCAGCTCGCCCGCCGGGTGCCGGTGATGCCAGGTCAGCGGCAGCCGGTGGACGCGCTCGGCCAGCTGATCGCGCAGGGTCGCCTGGACGTTGGCGTGGACCATGGTGGCGGCGATCCGGCGGGTGATGATCCCGGCCGTCTTGATCAGCCCGACGGCGACGATGGCGCAGGCGGCGGCCACGGCGGCCCCGGCCCGGAACTGGCCGGTCTCGAACCGGGGGGTCACCGCCCGGTCCACCACCTGGCCGAGCACCCAGGACTGGGCGACCGTGCCCAGGGCGTACACCGCCGCCCCGGCCACGGCGACCACGAACGGCCTTGGGTGCAGGGCGACCTGCCGGCGGATCACGCGCAGGCCGCGGCGGAGCAGGTGTCCCTGGGGGGCGGTGGTGGTCACCCGGCCATGGTGCCGGAAGCGGCCTGGCCCGGAAAACCGAGTTTCACGAGCACGGCCGCGGCGGTGTTGATCCCGGTGAGGAACCGCTCCAGGTCGAGGTTCTCGTTGGGGGCGTGGTTGGCCTGGTCGGGGTTGCCGAGGGGGATCCCGAAGGTGGGCAGGCCGAGGACGCCGGTGAACACGTGCAGGGGCAGGCTGCCCCCGAGCACGGGCACGAGCAGCGGGTCGGCCCCCTGGGCGGCGGCCATGCCGGCCCGGATGGGCCCGGTGAAGGGCGAGTCCATGGGTGTCCGCGACGGCTCCATCGACCCCTGGCGGACGAGCTCGACCCCGGGGGCGTACCGGCGCACGTGAGCCTCCAGCCTGGCGTAGACGGCCTCGGCCCGCTGGGCGTGGACCAGGCGCACGTCGCACTTGGCGACGGCCTCCGAGGGCAGGACGGTCTGGGTGCCCCGGCCGCCGTAGCCGCCGTGGAGGCCGTTGATGGTCAGGGTCGGCCAGGCGGCCAGCCGCTCGGCGAAGCCCCGCCCGGCCGGGGCGTCCAGCTCGGTCAGGCCCAGGTCGGCCTTGACCGCGTCGACGTCGATCGGCAGCCGGGCCAGGGCCTCGCGCTCCATCGGCCCCAGCGGCTCGACCTCGTCGGCGAACCCCTCGACGGTGATCCGGCCATCGGGGTCGCGCATCGAGGCCAGCAGGTGGACCAGGGTCCAGAGCGGGTTGGGGACGACCCCGCCCCAGTTGCCGGAGTGCAGGGACCGGTTGGCCCCCCGGGCCCGCAGCTCGAAGCTGGCGATCCCCCGCACCCCGAACACCAGCCGCCAGCCGCCGCCCGGGTCGACCGGCCCGTCGCTCCACACGACCAGGTCGGCGGCGAGCCGCCCGCCGCTGGCGGCGGCGAAGCCGGCCAGGTGCGGTGAGCCGATCTCCTCCTCGCCGTCCAGCAGCACCTTGACCGTGCACGGCAGCTCGCCCCTGGTCGCGAGCAGGCTCTCCAGGGCCAGGAGCTGGGCCAGGTGCTGGCCCTTGTTGTCGGCCCCGCCGCGGCCGTAGAGGCGGCCGTCGCGGACCTCGGGCTCGAACGGCGGGCTGGTCCAGGCGTCCAGCGGGTCGGGCGGCTGCACGTCGTAGTGGCCGTAGACCAGCACCGTGGGCGCGCCTGGCGGGCCGGGGCGGTGGCCGAGGACCAGTGGCCAGCCGGCGGTCGGCTCCACCGTCGCCTCGAGGCCGGCGGCGGCGACCAGGTCGCGGGCGTGGCCGGCCGCCTCGGGCATGCCCTGGCCGGTGGCGCTGACGCTCGGGACCCGGACCCAGTCGGCCAGCCGCTCCACGAACGCCACCTGGTTCGCCTCGACGTGGGCGAACACGTCGTCGAGGGCCGCCTCGCCGGGGCCGCTCACGGGCTGTTGGGGTCCAGCCACAGGTTGGTGATGTCGGGGTTGCTCAGCCAGGGGGAGAAGGTCCAGTTCCGGACCCGGGACGACCAGAAGAAGGCCTCCCGGTCGTACACCAGCGGCGCCCAGGCCGCGTCCTCCATCAGCAGCCGGTCGATCTGGCCCCACAGGACGGTGCGGGCCCGGTCGTCCCTGGTCTTGTAGGCCTCGTCGATCAGGCTGTTGACCTTGGGGTTGTTGTAGTGGCCGAAGTTGTTGGTGGCCGTGGGGGAGAGGTCGCGGCCGTCCAGCAGGACGCCGATGAACGAGCGGCTACCGTTGCCGGGGACGTCGGGGCACCAGCGGGCCGCCCCCAGCTGGTGCTGCTCGCGCCTGGACGCCAGCCGCAGCGACTTCTTGTAGACGTCGTTGCCCTTGTAGAAGGTCGGCTTGAGGCGGATCCCGGCCCGGGCCAGCGAGACCCGCAGGGCCTCGTACAGGCTCTTCCACCGCGGGGACGACTGGCCGACGTAGGTGAGGTCGACCCCGTCGCGGAAGCCGGCCCCGGCCAGCAGCTGCTTGGCCTTGTCGGGGTCGCCGGCGTTGTCCTGGGACGGGTACAGGTTGAAGGCGCTGTAGCCGGCCAGGGTGGGGGAGAGGATGGTCGATGCCGGCTCGCCGGCGAAGCGGCCGCCGATGGCCAGCACCGCCGCCTGGCGGTCGATGGCGTAGTTGACCGCCTGGCGGACGGCCAGCTTCCTGGTCGGGTCCACGTCCATCTGCATGGTCAGGTAGTGGACGCAGCCGGTGGTCTCGATGGCCAGCTGCCGCGACAGCGCGGCGTCGCCGGACAGCCGCTGCAGGTCGCCGACGGGCGGGGGGATGGCGTCCAGGTTGAGGTCGGCCTCGCCGGTCTCGATGGCCTTCTGGATGCCGGCCTCGGAGATGCCGATGCTGACGGTGATCATGTCCACCCAGGCGGCCCGCAGGGGGTCGGTCCGCGGGTCCCAGTTCTCGTTGCGGACCAGCTCGATCCGCCGGCCCGGGGTGTACTGCTTGAGCCGGTAGGGGCCGGAGGAGATCAGGTGCTGGGCGTAGTCGAGGCCGGGGGTGTACTTCCTGGCGAACTCCTCGGGGACCGGGGAGAAGAACGGCAGGGTGAGGATGCTGGGGAAGTCGCTGGCCGGCTGGTCGAGGGTGATCCGCAGGGTGTGGCGGTCCAGCGCCTTCATGCCCGAGATCGTCCTGGCCTTGCCGGCGGCGAAGTCGTCGACCCCGGTGATCAGCCGCGAGTAGGGGTTGGGGGACGGGTTGCGCTTGTCGAACTGGCGCTCGACGGCGTAGATGAAGTCCTCGGCCCGGACGTCGCGCCGGCCCGGCAGGTCGTAGAGGACCCCCCGGCGGATCCTGAAGGTGTAGGTGCGCCCGTCGTCCGACAGCTTGTAGGGGCCGTCGGCCAGGTCGGGCACGGGCTGCAGCGAGCTCTCGCCCTCGGCCCGGCTGTCGAAGCTGTACAGCTCGCGGACCAGCCCGCGCAGCAGGGCCCAGTCCGGGGCGTAGTAGGCGATGCCCGGGTCGAGGGCCTCGACGTCGCTGTAGTTGAACACCCGCAGGGTGCCCCGCTTGACCCCACGGCCCGGCTTGGTGGCGCCGGTGTCGAGGCTGCCGCCGGTGTCGCAGGCCGAGGCCAGCAGGACGAGGGCGACCAACAGGGCGAGCCAGCGGGCGGTCTTCATCACAGGCCCATGATGCCGTGCCGGGGACGGGAGCGCCGGGGCTTACAGCAGGCTGCGCGGCTCGGCGAAGTGGCAGGCCACCGGGTGGCCCTGGCCCCGGTCGACCAGCTCGGGCTCCTGCTCGGCGCAGATGTCCTGCGCCTTCCAGCAGCGGGTCCGGAACCGGCAGCCCGACGGGGGGTTCACCGGGCTGGGCACGTCGCCCTCGAGCACGATCCGGCGGCGCTGGCGCTCCAGCTTGGGGTCGGGGATGGGCACGGCCGACAGCAGCGCCTGGGTGTAGGGGTGGCTGGCCCGCTCGTAGATGTGGTCGCGGTTGCCGATCTCCACCATCTTGCCCAGGTACATGACGGCCACCCGGTCGCAGATGTGACGCACCACCGACAGGTCGTGGGCGATGAACAGATACGACAGGCCCAGGCGCTCCTGGAGCTCCTCGAGCAGGTTGACCACGCCGGCCTGGATGGAGACGTCCAGGGCCGACACCGGCTCGTCCAGCACCAGCGCCTTGGGCTCGAGGGCGAGCGCCCGGGCGATGCCGATGCGCTGGCGCTGGCCGCCGGAGAACTCGTGGGCGTAGCGGTTGCCGTGCTCGGGGTTGAGGCCGACCACGGTCAGCAGGTCGCGCACCCGTTCCCTGCCCTGGCGCTTGTAGAGCCCGTGGATGATCAGCGGCTCGGCCACGATGTCGTTGACCGGGATCCGCGGGTTCAGCGAGGCGTAGGGGTCCTGGAACACCACCTGGAGGTCGCGGCGGATGGGCCGCATCTCCTTGCGGGTCTTGCCGACCAGCTCCTCGTTCTCGAACTTGACCGACCCGGAGGTCGGCGGGCTCAGCTGGAGGATGGCCTTGCCGGTGGTCGACTTGCCGCAGCCCGACTCGCCCACCAGCCCCAGGGTCTCGCCCCGGTGCAGGGTGAAGCTGAGGTCGCAGACGGCGTGGACGTCGCCGATCCGGCGCCGGACGACGCCCCCACCCATCAGCGGGTAGTGCTTGACCAGGTTGGTGATCTCGAGGATCGGTTCCCCGCTGCCGCCCTGGTCGGATGCCCCGGCCGCCTGGGGTGTGGGCGTGGTCTGGGTCATGTGCGCTCCTCCGCCTGCCCGGCCGGCTGGTCGTCGTCGGGCGTGGCCTCCTCCAGGGTGCCGAGCTGGTCCAGCTGCTCGAGCGCCTGGGCGTCGGTCTCGGCGGTCTCGAACACCTCGGCGGCGGCGACGTCCCCGGCCAGCTCCTCGGCGTAGTGGCAGGCGGCGACGTGGTCGATGCCGGACACCGGCCGCAGGGGCGGCTCCTCGGTGTCGCAGTGGGGGCGGCTCATCGGGCAGCGGGGCGAGAACGGGCACCCAGGGGGCAGGTTGATCAGCGACGGCGGCGCCCCCCGGATGGGGGTGAGGGGCTCGTCGCCCGAGTGGTCCAGGCGCGGCAGGCTGCCCAGCAGGCCGAGGGTGTAGGGCATCCGCGGGTCGTAGTAGATGGCGTCGGTCTCGCCGATCTCGACCGGCTTGCCGGCGTACATGACCAGCACCCGGTGGGCCATGCTGGCCACCACCCCGAGGTCGTGGGTGATGAGCACGATCCCGGCCGAGGTGTTCTCCTGGACCCGGCGCAGGGTGTCGAGCACCTGGGCCTGGACGGTCACGTCCAGGGCGGTGGTGGGCTCGTCGGCGATGATCACGTCGGGGTCGTTGGTCATCGACATGGCGATGACCGCCCGCTGGCGCATCCCGCCCGAGAACTCGTGCGGGTAG
>DASZON010000316.1:0-2298 GCA_035550755.1 Actinomycetota bacterium
TGCTCCGTGAGGTCGGCACCACCAACCGCACCCACCTGCGCGACTACGCCGCCGCCGTCGGCGACGGCACCGCCCTGGTGCTGGCCGTGCACCCCTCCAACTACCGCGTCGAGGGGTTCACCACCCGCCCGGACCTGGCCGAGCTGGCCGGGCTGGCCCACGAGCACGTCCTGCCCCTGCTCCACGACGTCGGGTCGGGGCTGCTGGACGGCCGGCTGGGGAACGAGCCGACGGTCGCGGCCAGCCTTGGTGCCGGGGCCGACCTGGTGCTGTTCTCCGGCGACAAGCTGCTCGGCGGCCCCCAGGCCGGCCTGCTGGTGGGCCGGGCCGGGCTGGTCGCGCGGCTGGCCCGCCACCCGCTGGCCCGGGCGGTCCGGGCCGACAAGCTGACCCTGGCCGCCCTGGAGGCGACCCTGGCCGACCACCTGGCCGGCCGCCGCGACCGGCTGCCCGTCTGGCGGGCCCTGCTGCTGACCCCGGACGATCTCGAGCCGCGGGCCGCCGCCCTGGCCGCGGCCGTCGGCCCGGCCGCGTCGCTGCGGGCCGGCACCAGCGTCGCCGGCGGTGGCAGCCTCCCCGGCGAGGGCCTGGAGAGCGTCCTGGTCGAGGTCGACCCGGCCCCCGCCGGCGCGGCCACGGTCCTGGCCCGCCTCCGGGCCGGCGACCCGCCGGTCGTGGCCAGGGCCGAGCACGGCCGGGTCGTGCTCGACCTGCGCACCGTCCCCCCCGAACAGGACGCCCTGGTGGCCCGGGCGCTGGCCGACGCCCTCGACCCACCCGCCTCCTGATGCCGCCCGTCATCGGGACCGCGGGCCACGTCGACCACGGCAAGTCGGCCCTGATCCAGGCCCTGACCGGGACCGACCCGGACCGGCTGGCCGAGGAGAAGGCCAGGGGCATGACCATCGACCTCGGGTTCGCCTGGACGACCCTGCCGTCCGGCCGCGAGGTCGGGTTCGTGGACGTCCCCGGCCACGAGCGGTTCGTCCACAACATGCTGGCCGGGGTCGGGGGGATCGGCTGCGCGCTGTTCGTGGTCGACGCACATGAGGGCTGGCGACCCCAGTCGGCCGAGCACCTGGCCATCCTCGACCTGCTCGGCGTCCCCGCGGGCGTGGTCGCCCTCACCAAGGTCGACCTGGTCGACGCGCCCACCCGCGACCGGGTGGCGGCCGAGGTCGCCGACCGGCTCCGCGGCACGACCCTGGCCGGGGCCGCGGTGGTGCCGACCGCCGCCCCGTCCGGGTTCGGGGTGGCGGCGCTGGCGGCGGCGCTCGACGACGCCCTCGACGGGCTGGGCGAGGCGCCCCACCGGGGCCGGCCGCGGCTGCCGGTGGACCGGGTGTTCACCATGCGGGGCAGCGGCACCGTGGTCACCGGCACCCTGTCGGGCGGGACCCTGCGGGCCGGCGGCGAGGCCGAGCTGCTCCCGGCCGGGCGCCGGGTCCGCGTCCGCGGCCTCCAGGGCCACGGCCGTCCCCTGGCCGAGGCCGTCGGTGCCCGCCGCCTGGCCGTCAACCTGGCCGGGGTCGGTACCGACCAGGTGGCCCGGGGCGACGTGCTCGTCCTCGCCGGCCAGTGGGCCGCCACCACCACCGCCGACTGCCGCCTGCGGTGCCTGCCCGGAGCCCCGGCCCCCCTGCGCGGGCGCGGTGCCTATCTGCTGTACGCCGGCGCGGCCGAGACCCCGGTCCGGCTCCAGCCGCTCGACGCCGCCGAGCTCCACCCCGGCGCCGACGGCCTGGTCCGCCTGCACCTGGCGCGCCCGCTGGTCCTGGACGTGTTCGAGCCGGTCGTCCTCCGCGACAGCGGCCGCGACGAGACGGTCGGGGGCGGCCGCGTCCTCGACCCGTTCCCTCCGGCGGCCGTCCGCGGCACCGCCGCCCGGGTCCGGCGCACCGAGGAGCTGGAGGCCCGCGAGGCCGCCGGCCGCCATGGCCTGCCGGAACGGGTCCTGGCGGAGCGGGGCGTGGTCGCCCTGGCCGACCTCCCGCGCCTGGCCGGCCTGGCCCCCGACCGGCTCCCGGCCGCCCTGGCCGGCGCCCCGGTGGTCCGGTCGAGGACGCTCGCCTGGACCCGGGTGGCCTGGGAGGCCGCCGCGGCCGCGGTCCTCGAGGCGGTCGACCGCCACCACCTCAGCGACCCCTCCTCCCCTGGCCTCCCGGCCCAGGCGGCCCGGGCCGCCGTCCGCGTCCCGGTGGGTCGGGGCGGCGCCCCCGGGCCCGCCTGGCCGGAGGCGGCCGGGACCGAGGTGGTGGAGGCCCTGGTCGCCGAGGGCGGGCTGGTCGCCGACGGCCC
>DASZON010000317.1:0-14915 GCA_035550755.1 Actinomycetota bacterium
CGGCCAGGGCGGCGAAGCAGCGCCGCAGGTCACCCATGGTGGCGGCCGCCCACCCGAGGTTGAGCTGCCAGAGGGTCCCGCTGGGCGTGGCCAGCTCCTCGAAGCGGGCGATGGCCGCCTCGAGGTCGTCCAGCCCGCCCGGGTCGCCGGCCTCGACCCGAGCCGTCCCGATCGCTCCCAGGGCGTCGGCCTCCAGGTCGGCCAGCCCCAGGGTCCTGGCCATGGCCAGCAGCTCCCGCCCGACCGCGAGGCCCTCGGCGTGCCGGCTGGCCACCACCAGGTGCATCATCGCCCCCCGGAGGACGGCCGCCTTGGTCGCCGACGGCGGCGCTCCGGCGACCAGGGCCAGGGCCCGGTCGGTGGCCGCCTCCCGGTCCTCGCCCCGCCCCTGGAGGAAGGCGAGCTCGCCGAGCAGCATCTCGGCCTCGGCGGCGGCCACCGGGTCGCCGTCGGCCAGCAGGGCCTGGCGGGCCTCGGTCAGCTCGTCGCGGCCGGCCATCTCGCCCCGGCATCGGGCCCGGCCGAGGCGCAACAGGAGCGGGCCCCGGGCCGGGTCGCCGTCGGCGCAGAGCTCCAGCGCCCCGGCGTGGAACCGGGCCGCCGTCTCCCAGCCGCCCAGGGCGGCCGCCCGGTCCCCGGCCTCGCGCAGGGCGACCAGGGTGCGGGCGGCCAGCCCGGGCGGCTCGGTCCCGGCGGCCCGGGCGAACGACAGGGCGGCCCGGTAGTGGTAGGCGAGCAGCTCGGCCCGTCCCTCGGCCCGGTCGGGGGCAAGGGCCTCGATCCAGGCGGCGGCCCGGCGGTGCTTGTCGGCCCGCTCGGCCCGCAGCACCTGGCCGTAGGCGACGTCGCGGACCAGGGTGTGCCGGAACCCGTACTCGACCTCCCCGGCCACCCGCGAGGCGGGCGCCCGCTGGAGGAACTCGCGCGCCTCGAGCCGGTCCAGGGCCGCCGCCAGGCCCTCGGGGTCGCGGCCGGCGATCTCGGCCAGCGCCCCCAGCCAGCCGACCTGGCCGAGCACGGCGGCGTCGTGCAGGACGGCCTTGTCGGCGGTGGGCAGGGCGTCCAGGCGGGCGGCGACGATCGCGTGGACCCCGGTGGGCAGCGGCACCGCGGTCGCGGCCGCGCCGGCGGGCAGCCCGCCGCGGTCGCGCAGCATCCGCACGTACTCCTCGGCGAACAGCGGGTTGCCCCCGACCCGGCCGAGCAGGGCCGGGTCGACCTCGGCGGGCAGCCCGTGGTGGGCCATGAGGGTGGCCAGCAGGCCGGTGGTGTCGCCGTCGCCGAGAGGCTCCAGCGCCACGGTGGTCCCGCCGGCCCCCCAGCCGGGCCGGCGCTCCAACAGCTCGGGCCGGGCGGTGGCCAGCACCAGCACCGGCACCCGGCCGCCGTCCCGGGCGACCAGCCCCTCCACGAAGTCGAGCAGGGCGTCGTCGGCCCGGTGAAGGTCCTCCAGGGCCAGCACCAGCGGCCGGGTCGCGGCCACGCCGTGGAGGTAGCGCCGCCAGGCGGCGAACTCCTCCTCGCGGTCGGCGGCGGTGGTCGCCCGCTCGGCGGTCGTGGTCGCCGGGTCGGCGGCGGTGTCGGCTCCCACCCCGACCAGCCGGCGCAGGTGCCCGGCCACCCAGGCGGCGGTCACCGGTTCGGCGACGGCCGCCGCCGCCTCGGCCAGCCGCCGGCCGGCCACCTCGGCCCCGTCGCTCTCCAGGATCCCGGCCTCGACCTTCACCGCCTCGGCGAGCGCCCCGAAGGTCGGCCCGTCCCCGTACGGCAGCGCCCGCCCCTGCCGCCACGCGAGCTCGAAGGTCAGGCGGTCGGCGAGCTCGGACAGCAGGCGGGTCTTGCCGATGCCGGCGGCGCCGACCACGGTGACCAGCTCGGGGCCGGCACCCTGGCGGATCCGGGCGGCGGCGGCCAGCATGGTCGCCAGCTCGCGGTCTCGGGCGACCAGAGGCGGGAACCGGCGGCTGGGGGCGGCGGGGCCGGTCCGGGGGGCCAGCGCCGGCCAGGCCGGCGGCTCGCGCCCGCCGGGCGGCCGGCCGCGGACCGGGCCGAAGGCGATGGCCCGCTCGGCCGCCCGGCGGGTCGTCTCCGACACCAGCACCGTCCCGGCCGGCACCGTCTCCAGCAGCCGGGCGGCGGCCCCGACCGGGTCCCCGGCCACCCGGGGCCGCCCGGCCCCGCGACCGGCCCGGACCAGCGCCTCCCCGGTGGCCACGGCCGCCTGCACCCGCACCCCGGGCCTGGTCCCGGCCCCGGCCGCTCCTGCCCCGGTCAGGGCGTCGCGGATGGCCAGGGCGGCCCGGACGGCCCGCTCGGGATCGTCGTCGCGGGTCCGTGGGACCCCGAACAGGGCAACGGTCCGCCCGCCGAGGGTCTCCTCGACGACCCCGCCGTGCCCCTCGACCTCGGCCCGGACCCGCGCCAGCTGCTCGGGCAGCAGGCGCCCGGCGTCCTCCGGGTCGACCTCGGCGAAGCCCTCCCGGGCCTCGTCGACGTCGACCACGAGGACGGTGACGAGCTTGCGCTCGGCCCCGCCGGGCGACGGGAGCTGCTGGGAGGGGCGGGCCATCGCCGTTCCTTACGAGCGCTTCGTACGGTTCGTGCGTGCCCCCCAGCCTATGCCCTTCGGGAACCGCCACCTAGCCCCAGCGGACAAGGGGACCGGGTGCGCCCGGGGGGACGCACCCGGCGAGATGGCCGGCGATCACCACAACCATCCCTTGGGCTGCGCGAGCCACAGCCAGCCGTTGAGGCCGAGCAGGGTCGCGGCCACTCCCGCGGTGACCGGCGCGAACCAGTGCTTGGAACGGAGGACGCCGTGCTGGACCCGGGCGGACAGGGTCACGAAGGCGACCAGCATGACGTGGAGTACGGCCGATACCGCACGATGGACGGGGACGAGCATGGGATGCTCCTTCGCTCGACGGCGACTCGTGACGACGACGCGGTTGCTCCTGCTGGACCTCCGGCGCCTTTCCCACCGGTCGAGGTGTCCAAATGATAGTGACTGTTATCTCTCTTTCATAGAGGGCGAGAGGTGAAAGGGGCGACATTCCGGGTTCGTCGGATGGAGGCGGTAGGCGCGGGCTGGAGCTGGTCAGGAGGGGGCGGACGGTGGGACGTCGACGGCCAGGGGGACGACCACGCCCCCGCCGGCCTGCTGGATGGTGGTGGTGAGGTTCCAGCGGCCGGCCAGCGAGAGCAGGCGGCCCTGGCCGAGCCAGCGGCCGTCGGGCGCCTCGGTGAGCTCGAGCCGGGCCGTGCCGAGGTCGGGGTGGGACAGCGGGGTGCCGGCCAGCTCGACCCGGTCGACCAGGAGCGCGCCGCCGGTGTCGAAGTCGGCCACCACCGCCGTGAACCGGTTGGGTCCGGCCGCGCCCGGGGTCACGGTCAGCGACACCTTGACCGTGGTCGCCCAGTCGCTGCCGGTGGCCCGCAGGACCGGCGGCGCCGATGGCCCGGGCCGGGCCGTCCCCGAACCGGAGGGGACGCCGGGGGCCAGCTGGCTGAGCAGGGCGGCCGCCGCCAGCACGGCCGCGGCCAGCCCGAGCTCGGCGCCGACGCTGCGCCGCAGCCGGGCCGTCGCCCGACGCCGGGCCCCGGCCCGGAACAGGGGCACGATGCGGTAGCGGCTGAGCGCCCCCAGGGCGACCAGGCCGGCGAACAGGACGAGCTTGAGGTCGAGGGCCCGGCCGAACCCGGAGTCGGCCAGCCGGCCCCACCCGCCGAGCTCGTCGACGGTCCGGGCCACCCCGGTCAGCACGACCACGGCCAGGCTGATCCCGGCCAGCCTGGAGTACCGGACCACCACCTCCCGGGTCGACCACACGGCGCCCCGCGACCACAGCGCGGCCAGCAGCCAGGCCAGCCCGCCGATCCACACGCCAACCGCCAGCAGATGGGCCCACTGGGCGAGCAGGTTGAGCAGCCGCAGGGATGACGGCCCGGCGGCATGCCCAGCCAGGGCGTGGACCAGCATCCCGGCCCCGGCGGCCACGCCGAGGGCGACCAGGGCCCCGCTGGTGCCCGGGCGGGCCGGGAGCGTGCCCTCGGTGGCCGGGGGCTTCGCCGCCCGCCGGGTCACCCACCACGCCGCGCCGCCGGCGGCGGCCAGGGTGGCGGCACGCCACAGGAGCCAGTGGCCGGTGGTCGAGGCGAGCAGGTCGCCGATGGGGACGGCGGTGTCGGCGCGGGCGGCGACGGTCATCGCGGCCAGGCCGGCGGCCGCCGCGGCCAGGGCCAGACCAAGGAGCAGGGCCGGGCGACCCGGGAGACGGCCGCCGAAGACCAGGAGGCCGGTGGCGGCCGCCCCGGCCAGCAGGGCCAGGCCCCAGTACCAGGCCCAGCGACCGGCGACGGCCAGCGGCGCCGGGGCCGGGTCGGTGCGGACCCCGGCGACCGCCCGGGCCGCCGGCAGCCGGGGGGCGGCGGCCGGCCCGACCCCGAACCCGAAGACCCCGTCGGTGCGGTGGCCGTCGACCGCCGAGACGATCCGCCAGCTCACCGTGTAGCCGCCGGCCGGCAGCCCGGCCAGCGGCAGCCGCAGCTCCGCCGGCCGTCCCGGGACCGGGCGGGCGGGGCCGCCGGCGACGACCCGTCCGCTGCTGTCGAGCACCCGGACCGTCGAGAGCCCCGGGTCGGGTCGCTCGGTGAAGCGGAGGGTCACCGCCGACGGCGCCCGGTCCAGCGAGCTCCCGCCGGCCGGGTCGCTGGACCGGAGGGCCCCGTGGGCGGCCGCCGCTGGACCGGTGGCCAGCAGCCACAGGCCTGCCAGGGGAGCGAGCGCGGCGAGCCGCCCACGGGGGCGCATCGGAGCGCCTAGACCTTCCCGGCGCCGCTGAGGGCGGCCTCGGAACGTCCGGCCGGTGTGGCCGTCCGCCGGCCCCAGGCCAGGCCGGCCACCACCAGCCCCACGAGCCCGACCAGCAGCGCGCCGAAGGCGAGCATCCTGGCCTGGCCGGCCGCCTCCTCGGCGTCGCGCCGGGCGGCCGCGGCCGCCTCGGTGGACGCGGTCAGCCGGGCCGACTCACGGTCCAGCCGCTGGGCCAGCTGGGCGGTGGTCGGGTCCTTGACCGCCGGGAAGGCCGCCTTGGCCGGGTCGTTGACGTCGCCGAAGGTCTCGGGCCCGCTCGGGACCACCAGGTTGATCTTCTGGTCCCCGAGCTTGCCCTTCAGCTCGAAGGTGTACGCCCCGGCCTGGGTCGGGACGAAGAACGACCGGTAGTCGCCCGGGGTGCCCCAGTCGTCGCCGAAGGCAGGCTCCAGCGGCATCATGGCGTTCTCGAACTTGGGGTCGGCCTTGCGGCCGTAGAAGGCGTGGGCCATCAGGCCGTCGAGCTTGCCGGCCAGGTCGGTGGCGGGCTTGCCGTCCCGGGTGATCATGACCTGGAGGCTGTTGGGCTGGCCGGCGTAGGCGGGCTCGTCGCCGAAGCCGACCACGAAGGTGTACCTGCCGGCCTGCTTCTCGGCGTGGGCCGAGGCGGGGACGGCGGCCAGCGCGGCCAGCAGGACGGCCGCGCCGAGGACGAACGCCACCCGCAGCACCCGGGTTGGCAAGGTCGGGCAGATCACCCGTCGACTCATGGTTGCCTCCTTTTTGCCGGCATGGCCGGTATGTGGAGGCCATAATGAGAGAGAACGTTATCACTAGTCAAGAAGAACTAGTTACCCTTACTCTGTCAACCATGACGAACGAGGATTCCGCGGCGAAGGACCTGGAGCAGTCGAGCGAGCGCTGGCTCGCCTGGCTGGCCGGCGAGATCACCCCGCGGCGACAGGACCCGCCGGGGTGGGCCCTCTACGCCCTCTGGGACTCCCTCGAGGAGTGGTTCGCCTCCGACGACTTCGCCGTCTCGCCCCTGGCCGCGGCCGTGGTCGCCCCGCCCGACGGCCGGGGCCCGGCCGCCCACGCGGTCCTGGTCCGGCACCGCCAGGCCACCCGCCGGCTGCTCGAGGAGGTGGCCCGCTCATCCGGGGCCGGCGACCCGGCCGTTCTCGCTGGCCAGCTCCTGACCCTGGTCGAGGGGGCCATGGCCGGAGCCCTGATCGACCGGCACCCGCAGGTGGCCCGGCACGCCAGGGAGCTGATCCGGATCGCGATCGCCGGCGTGTAGCCGGCTACTCGTCGGCCGAGGCGGCGGCGATGGCGGCCTTGGCCAGGCCGCGGGCGCCGCGGGCGGCGGTGGGGTCGCGGTCGACGGCGGCGGCCGAGATGGCCCCGTCGATCAGGACCTGGAGCTGGGCGGCGAGAACGGCCGGGTCGTAGGCGCCGGCGACCTTGGCCAGGTCCTCGAGGAGCTGGCGCAGGGCCTGGCGGTGCTGGACGATCCGCGACTGGGCCGGGTGGTCGGGCTCGCTGCGCAGCTCGGTGGCGGCGTTGGCCACGAACGAGCCCCGGAAGCCGTCCTCGGCGAACCAGGCCTCCAGCTCGTCCCAGAGGCCGTCGAAGCGGTCGCCGGGGTCGTCGCCGCGGCGGTCCATGGCGTCGGCCAGCCGGTGCAGCCAGGTCACGCTCCACTGCTCGACGGTGGCCGCGACCAGGGAGTCCTTGCCGCCGAACTGCCGGTAGAGGGTCATCGGGGCCACGTCGGCCTGGCCGATGATGCGGTTCACCCCGACCGCGCCGATGCCCTCGGCCTGGAAGAGGGCGGTGGCCGTGGTCAGGATCCGTTCGCGGGGTCTGGCGGGCACCATGGCGGCGAGGCTCCTCCTTGCCGGGTCGGGGGGCGAGAGCAAGTTCTCTCTCTATTTTGGGGTCCGGGTCAAGTGAGGGCGAAGAGCAGGTCCTTGGCCTGCTCCAGGGAGGCGGTGGCGCCGGCCTCGCGGAAGAAGGCGATCGCCCGCTCCAGCTCGATGCGGCCTTCGGCCGGGCGTGACGGGAGCAGCCGCCGGGCGGCGGCCAGGCGGGCCGCGGCCTCGTCGGGGCGGCTGCCGATCTCGGCGTAGATCCGGGCCGCCCGGCCCGGGTCGCCGCCGGCGTACGCGCGGGCCGCGTCCAGCCAGCGCGACGGCAGGACCTCGTCGAGGGCCTCGACCGGCCGGCCGAGCTCGACCAGGGCGACGGCGAGGTCGATCCCCACCTCGGGCTTGAGCAGCCTGCCGCCGAGCCCCGCCAGGAGGTCGTCGAACAGCTTGCCGGCGTCGGCCGGCTGGTCGGCGGCCAGCAGCACCCTGGAGCCGAAGGCCAGGGCCGGGTCCAGGTTGAGGCGGTCACCGGTGTCCCTGGCCAGCGCCACCGCCCGCCCGGCGTCCTCCACGGCCTTGCCGAGCTGGCCCCTGGCCAGCCGGATCCGGCCCCGCCAGAGGTGGCACATGGCCTTCATGTAGTGCCGGGGGCCGTCGTCCCCGTCGGGGGCGACGGCGTCGGCGATCTGGGTCGCCGTGTCCCAGCGGCCGCTCCAGTAGCACACGGCCGCATGCTCGATCTCGAGCCAGCGGAGCGTCCGCACCGATCCGAAGCGCTCGGCCGCCTCCCAGGCCGCCTCCCTGGCCACGAAGCAGCGCCGGAGGTCGCCGAGGAGCGCGAAGGAGAAGGCCAGGTTGTTGCGCCAGGAGATGACGGTCGACGACCCCCCGGCCTCGCACATGGCGATGCAGCGCTCCAGGTCGGCGATGCCGCCGGGGTCGCCGAGGCTGACCCGGATGGCCCCGATGGTGCCGAGGGCGTAGGCCTCCATGTCCCGGTCACCGAGGTCCCTGGCCATGGCCAGCCCTTCGCGGGCGACCTGCATGGCGTCGCCGTGCCGGTCGGCCACCAGCAGATGCATCATGCAGTAGCTCAGCACCACCGCCTTGCTGTGGGACGGGGGGGCGTCGGCGACCAGGGCCAGCGCCCGGTCCAGGTGCGAGGACCGCTCCTGGCCCCTGGTGTAGGCGAGCTGGCCGAGATGGGCCTCGGCCTGGGCCGCGCGCTCGCGGTCGCCCCGGGCCAGCAGCCCGTCCCTGGCGCTGGCGAGCAGGTCCTCGCCGGTGCCTTCGCCAAGGGCGCGGGCCTCGCCGGCCCGCAGCTCGAGGTCGGGCCGCTCGGGGTCGTCGGGCGGCCAGATGGCCAGGGCCTCGCTGTAGTAGCGGGCCGCGGTGACGTGGGTGCCGAGGCCGGTGACCCGGTCGCCGGCGTCGCGCAGGGCCAGCCGGGTCCGGTCCACCAGGTCGCCGGTGGGCTGGCCGGCCGCCCGGGCCAGCTCCAGCGCCCGCCCGTAGTGGTGGGCCAGCAGCTCCGAGCGCTCGGTGGCCAGCGACTCCAGCCAGGCCGCGGCCCGCCGGTGCTTGCCGGCCCGCTCGACCCGCGGGATCTGGCCGTAGGCGACCTCGCAGACGAGCAGGTGCCGGAAGCCGTACTCGCGTTCGCCGGCCATCGAGGAGCGGCCCGCCCGGTACAGGAACTCCCGGGCCGCCAGCCGCTCCAGGCAGGCCTCGACGTCGGCCCGGCCGCGGCCGCTGACCGCGGCCAGGGCACCGACCCAGCCGATCCGGCCGAGGACCGACAGATCCTGAAGCGTGGCCTTCTCCTCGGCCGGGAGGGCGTCGAGGCGGGCGGCGATGATGGCGTGGACGGTCTCGGGCAGGGGGAGCCCGGCCGGGTCGACCGGCTCGTCGGCCGGCAGCGGGTGGCGGTCGCGCACCATGCGCACGTACTCCTCGGCGAACAGGGGGTTGCCGCCGGCCGCGGCCAGCAGGGCCGGGCCCACCCCGGTGGGGAGGCGGTTGGCCGAGAGCAGGGTCTCGAGCAGGTGGTCGGTGTCGGCCTCGGACAGCGGGTCGAGCTCGATGGCCACGGCCGCGCCGCCGTTCCCGCCCCACTCGGGCCGGCGGGCCAGCAGCTCCGGGCGGGCCGTGGCCACCACCAGCAGGGGAGCGGCCGGCGGGGTGCGGGCCCGCAGCGGCTGGCCGTGGCGGTCCAGGGTCGCGTGCCCGGTCGGCTCCAGCAGCTCACCGACGAAGTCGAGCAGGGCGTCGTCGGCCCAGTGCAGGTCCTCGAGCACCAGCACCAGCGGCCGCCGGGCCGACAGCCCGTACAGGAACCGCCGCCAGGCGGTGAACGCCTCGTCGCGGCGGCCGGGCTGGACGGGGGCGGCGTCGTCCTGGCCGACCAGCCCCCGCAGGTGGGCGGTGACCCAGTCGACGGCGCCGGGGTCGTCGGCCATGGCGTGGGCCACCACCCGGGCCAGGCGGCGGCCGACCCGGTCGGCGGTGTCGCTCTCCAGGATGCCGGCCTCGGCCTTGACGATCTCGGCCAGGGCCCAGTAGGTGACCCCGCCGCCGGTCGAGGAGCGGCCCTCGTGCCAGGGCGAGGAGCGGCCCTGGCGCCAGGTCACGAGGTCGCTGTCGGCGTCAAGGGCCCGGCCGAGCTCGGCCACCAGCCGGGTCTTGCCGATGCCGGGCGGGCCGAGCAGGGTGACCAGCCGGGGGCGGCGCTCGGCCTTGGCCCGCCGGGCCACCTCCAGCAGCAGCCCCAGCTCGCGGTCACGGCCCACCAGCGGCACCGGCCCCGAGGCCAGGGCGTCCATGCCGGTGCGGTTGCGCGGCTCGAGGGCGCTCCATACGCTCATCGGCTTGGCCCGCCCGGCCAGGGCGAGCAGGCTGGCCGGGCCGTAGGAGATGGACCGCTCGGTGGCCCGGCCGGTGGCCTCGGACACCAGCACCGTCCCGCTGGGGGCGGCCTGCTGGAGCCGGGCGCAGGTGGCCACCGGGTCGCCGGCGACCCGGGTCCCGTCGGTGACCAGGGCCTCGCCGGTGGTCACGGCCACCCGCACGTCCACCCCGTCGGAGTCGGTGAGCGCGTCGCGGATGGCCAGGGCGGCCCGCACGGCCCGCTCGGGGTCGTCCTCGCGGGTCTGGGGGACGCCGAAGGTGGCCATGGTGATCCCGCCGATGGCGTGCTCGACCCGGCCGCCGAAGCTCTCGACCTCGGCCCGGACCCGGTCCAGGTGGCGGTCGAGCATGCTGGAGACGTCCTCGGGGTCGCGCTCCCCGGCCTCGCCGAGCGGCTCGTCGATCTCGGCGAACAGCACCGACACGAGCTTGCGCTCGACGCTGCCGCCGCCGTCGCCGGCCGTGCCGCCGTGCTCGGCGGGGGGCTGGGCCTCGTCGTGGTCGGGGTCGGCCGTCCGGGCCGGCACCAGCAGGTCGAGGGCCGGGTCCTGCGCCAGGATGGCCTGCTCGAGGCGCTGCAGGCCGACGCTGGGCTCGATGCCCAGCTCGTCGACCAGGACCTTGCGGGCCGCCCGGTAGGCCGCCAGGGCGTCGGCCTGGCGGCCCGAGCGGTACAGGGCCAGCATCAGCTGCCCGTGGAGGTGCTCGCGCAGCGGGTAGACCCGGACCAGCCCCTCCAGCTCGGCCACCAGCTCGTGGTGGCGGCCGAGGGCCAGCTCGGCCTCGATCCGGGCCTCGGTGGAGGCGACCTGGAGCTCCTCGACCCCGACCAGCTCGGGCCAGGAGATGTCGGTCGAGGCGGCGACGTCGGCCAGGGCCGGGCCGCGCCACAGCTCCAGGGCCTGGCGCAGCAGGTCGGCGGCCCTGGCCGGGTCGCCGGCGGCCAGGGCCTGGCGGCCCTCCCGGTCGAGGCGCTGGAACCGGTGCAGGTCCAGGCGCTCGGGGTCGACCCGGAGCAGGTAGCCGGGGTCGCGGGTGACCAGGGTGCGGGGCGGGCCGGCGCCGTTGCCGGCCTCGATGGCCTTGCGCAGGGCGGCCACGTGGTTCTGGAGCGACTGCTTGACCGTCGGCGGTGGCTCCTCGCCCCACACGGCCTCGATCAGCTCTTCGGTCGACACCACCTGGTTGGGATGGAGGAGCAGCTTGGCCAGGAGCATGCGGTGCTTGATGCTGCCAAGGCGCAGGGGCCGCTCACGCTGGCGGGCTTCCAGCGGGCCAAGGAGGAAGAAGTCGATCGTGCCTACCACCACGCCGACCTGGGATCGTTTGCCTTTGGCGGGAGTCTATACGGCATGCGTCGAAATACCTAGTCGCGTGCTTGGGCGTAGATGAGCTGGGTGAGTGGCTCGGCGGGGCCGACCTGCTCCAGCCGCTCGGACAGGGCCGCCGGCAGCCGGGGGAGCGGGGCGTCCAGCCCGCGCACCCAGGCGGCCACCGCGCCGCCCAGGTGGTGGCTGGGCGGAGCCACCACCCAGCCACCCCAGCCTCGCCAGTCGACCCTGGCCAGCCCCCACGGGCGCTGGCTGGCCAGCCCCGTTGGGGCGAAGAGGAAGTGCCAGGAGTCGCCGCCGGTCCGCACCAGCGGACCAGCGGCGCGGAGCGCCTCGGCGACCATCGCCCAGCGGGCCCCGTCGCCCACCGAGCCGTGGACGATCAGCGCGTCGAAGCTGATCCCGGTGGCCAGGCCGACGTTGGCCTCGGGGAAGCGCCGCCACCACCAGGTGAGGCGGATCGGGTCGGTGGTGGCGTCGGCGGCGCCGTGGGCGGGCAGCGGGTGGGCGCCGACCCGGGGGCAGGCCGGCTCCCCGCAGGAGCAGCCGGCCGCAATGGTCCGGGTGTTGCGGACCACGTAGTGGAGCGGGACGACCGGCAGCCCGCGGCGCGCGTAGTCCAGAGCGGCGAGGTACCGCGCACCAGCGGCCTGGGGCACCGGGGACATCGGCACCTCCTTCCCGTTCACGGCTCCGGACGAGGGTCAGCCTGACCGGGCCCGCCAACGAGTCGCTCATGAGCCGGTTCTACCCAGGTGACGGCCTTGACCAGGCTGACCGTGGCGCGGCGAGCGGGTCGAGATGGCGGGGGCGGGGTCAGCGGCGCAGGAGCCTGACCCGGCGGCGGGCCTGGACGGCGTTGGCCACGGCCATCAGGTCGTCGCCGTCGTCCCCGCCCGACCCGCCGCCCTCGCCGGCCCGGCGCCCGGTGTCGGCCAGGTCGGACCAGAACACCGCCCAGGCCGCCTCGGGCCGGGCCGGCTCCTCCCGCTCGGGGGGCGGCTCAGGAGCGGGTCGGGCGGGGGCGGGCGGCGGGGGGGCCGGTGGTGTGGCGGCGGCGGGGGCGGACCGGGGGCGGCGGGGGCCGCCGGGGGCGAGCAGCTGCTCGGTCACGGCCTGGAGCATCGGCTCGACGAAGGCCGCCCGGACGCCGGCCTCCCCGGCCGGGTCGCCGGCGCCGGCCGGGAACGAGCGGATCGCCGAACGGACCGCCGCCTCGTCGTGGCCCCGGCCGACCAGGGCCCTGGTCATCGCCTCCAGCAGCGGGTCCCCGAAGCGGGTGCGCCGCCGCCCCTCCCGGCCCGCCGGCTGGCGGCGGGGCTCGGGTCGCGGGCCGGGGTCCGGCCGGGACCGGGTCGCCGGCTCGGGGTCGGGGGCCGGGTCGCCACGAGGGCCCGGGTCGGGGGCGGGGTCGAGCCGGCGGGCGGCGCGCTGGGCACGTTCCAGCTCGGCGTGGCGGCGGAGCCAGAACTGGAGCGGGGCCGTCTCGGGGTCGAGCTCGAGGGCCTCGGCCACGCCGTGCTCCTCGTGGAGGTGGCGGAAGAGCGCCTCGGGGCTGTCGATGACCTCGTGGTCGGCGTCGGCGAACATGGCGGCCCCCTGGGTCGAACGTGTGTTCGAGTATAGCAGGCGGCGTCCAGCCCCACGGCGAGGCCCTTGACAAGAAAAGTTGTCAAGACTAGCCTGCCCGTCATGTTGGACGTGGCGGTCATCGACGACCCGGCCGTGGCCGAGGTCTCGCTCGACCCGGTCCGCGCCCGCCTCCTGGCCGAGCTGGCCGAACCCGCCTCGGCGACCATGCTCGCCGCCCGGGTCGGCCTGCCCCGCCAGAAGGTCAACTACCACCTGCGGGCCCTGGAGCGGCACGGGCTGGTGGAGCTGGTCGAGGAGCGGCGCAAGGGGAACTTCACCGAGCGGGTGCTGCGGGCCACGGCGGCCGCCTACGTGATCTCCCCGGCCGCCCTCGGCGCGGTCGAGCCCGACCCACGCCGGGCGCCGGACCGGGTGTCGTCGGCCTGGCTGCTGGCGCTGGCCTCCCGGCTGGTCCGGGACGTCGGCGACCTCATCGGCGGTGCCGCCCGGGCCCGGCAGCGGGTGGCGACGTTCGCCCTCGACGGGGAGGTGCGGTTCGCCTCGGCGGCCGAGCGGGCGGCCTTCGCCGAGGAGCTGGCCGGGACCGTCGCCGGCCTGGTGGCCAGGTACCACGACCCCGACGCCCCCCGGGGCCGCGACCACCGCCTGGTCGTGGCCCTCCATCCGAGCATCACCGCTCAGACAAAGGAGCCCTAGCCCATGGCGCACGAGTTCGAGCTGCGCAAGGAGATCATCCTCGAGGCGACCCCGGAGCAGGTGTGGGAGGCGATCGCCACCGGTGCCGGGATCGACAGCTGGTTCATGGGCCGCAACGAGGTCGAGCCCCGCGAGGGGGGCCGGGCGGCGATGACCATTGGCGACCACACCTCGGAGGCCACGGTGACCGCCTGGGAGCCGCCCCGCCGGTTCGCCGACCGGACCGGCACCCCGGGCGAGGCGGGGTTCATGGCCTTCGAGTGGCTGGTCGAGGGCCGCGACGACGGGACCTGCGTGCTGCGGCTGGTGCAGAGCGGGGTCCTCGGCGACGACTGGGAGACCGAGTACGACGCCCTCGCCAGGGGCTGGGACATGTACCTGCACCAGCTCGGCCAGTACCTCAGGTATTTCCGCGGCCGGCCGGCCGTGCCGGTCACCATCATGGGCCCGGGGCCCGGGGACCCCGAGGAGCTGTGGCCGCGGCTGCGGCGCGGGCTCGGGCTGGCCGGCGAGCCGGCCGAGGGCGACCGGGTGCGGCTCACCCCTGACGGCCCGGACCCGGTCTCGGGCGTGGTCGACTACCGCTCCCCGGAGATCCTCGGGGTCCGGAGCGACGACGGGCTCTACCGGTTCTTCTGCGGCGTCACCGGGGTGGTCGCCGTCGACCACCACCTCTACGCGAACGACGTCGACGCCAAGCAGGCCGAGGGCGCCTGGCAGAGCTGGCTCGACCGGCTGCTCAAGGACGGGCAGGACGAGGAGGCAGCCCGATGAGCGACACCGGCTACGCCCCGGTCAACGGCCTCCAGATGTACTACGAGGTCCACGGCGGCGGCGGGCGGCCGCTGGTCCTGCTCCACGGCAACCTCTCCACCATCGGCGTCGACTTCGGCGGGATCATCCCCTCCCTGGCCAAGGACCGCCGGGTCATCGGGGTCGAGCAGCAGGCCCACGGCCACACCGCCGACATCGACCGGCCCCTGCGCATCCGCCAGTGGGCCGACGACACCGCCGCCCTGCTGGGTCACCTGGGCATCGGCCAGGCGGACCTGTTCGGCTACAGCTCCGGGTCGGCGGTGGCCATGCAGGTCGCCCTCGACCACCCCGAGGTGGTCGGCAAGCTGGTCCTGGCCTCCTTCAGCTACCGGCTGGACGGCCTGCACCCTGGGCTGATGGACACCATCGGCAGCCTTCAGCCCGAGCACCTGGCCGGCACCCCGTTCGAGCAGGACTACGCCAGGGTCGCCCCCAACCCGGGCGACTGGCCGAAGCTGATCGAGAAGATCAAGGAGATGGACGCCGACCTGCCGGAGTGGACGGCCGACGACCTCCGCGGCCTCGCCGCCCCGACCATGCTCGTCTACGGCGACGCTGACATCGTCCGGCCCGAGCACATGGCCGAGACCTTCCGCCTGCTGGGCGGCGGGGTCCCCGGCGACATGGCCGGCCTGCCCCGGGCCCGGCTGGCCGTGCTGCCCGGGACCACCCACGTCACCCTGGTCCAGCGGGCCGACTGGCTGGCCTCGATGGTCGGGGAGTTCCTCGACGGCGAGCCCGGCTGAGCGCCGCTCAGCCGGGGAGCAGGGCGCCGGTGGCGAGCCAGGCGGCGCCGTGGCGGAGGTCGGCGGCGAGCTGGCGGTTGCTGAGGTAGCCGTCGCCGGCGATGAAGCGGGCGGTGGCCGCCTCGGCCAGGAGGACGGCGAA
>DASZON010000318.1:0-4150 GCA_035550755.1 Actinomycetota bacterium
GCCTCGACCCCGAACTGGAAGTTGACCCGGCGGTCGTCGATCGACCAGGAGCGGTTGACGCTCAGCAGCACCCCGTCGGGGGTGTCGGCGACCAGCTCGTCCAGGCTGCCCCGGCCCGGCTCCAGGTTGACGTTGGTCATGCGGATCAGGGGCATGCTGCCCCAGCCGTCGGCCCGCATGGCCCCGCCGGAGCCGCTGCCGGACCCGGCCGCCGTCTCCCGGCTGGTCAGGAACCCGGCGACCACGCCCTCGGCGACCAGCGGCGAGCGCTGGGCGGGCACGCCCTCGTCGTCGAAGGCGAAGGTCCCCAGCCCCCCCGGGGTGGTGGCGTCGGCCGTCACCGACATGGCCGCCGAGCCGTAGCGCAGCCGCCCCCGGTCGCCGGGCTCCACGAACGAGGTGCCGGCGTAGGCGGCCTCCATGCCCAGGATCCGGTCCAGCTCCAGCGGGTGCCCGACCGACTCGTGCACCTGGAGCGAGAGCTGCTGGCCGTCGAGGATGACCGTGGTCACCGCCTCGGGCAGCAACGGTGCCTGGAGCAGGGCGACCGCCTCGGCGGCCACCCGGGGGGCGTTGCCGACCAGGTCGGCGGCCTCGACCACCTCCCAGCCGCCGGCCTGGAACTGGCCCCGGAACGAGTTCGGCCAGCTCCGCTGCTGGAGGTCGCCGTCGCCGGTGGCGGCGGCCTCGATGCCGGCCCCGGTCTGGGTCACGGTCTGGTCGACGCGGGCCCCCTCGGTCGACCACAGCACCGTCCGTCGGCGCCACAGGTCGACGGTGGCCTTGGCGTGAGCCAGGCCGGGCACCGACCGCTGGGCCTCGCAGGCCGCCAGCAGCAGGGCCACCCGCTCGGTCAGGGGCACGGCGAAGGGGTCGCGGGCGACCGGGGTCGACCAGCTGGCCACCGCCGGCTCGGCCGGGGCAAGGCGCACCGGCTCGCCCACGAGGGCGGCCGACGCCCTGGCCACCTCGACCGCCCGCCGGGCCAGGTCGCCGGCCCGCCCGGGGTCGAGCACGGCGCTGGCCGCGAACCCCCAGCACCCGTCCACCAGCACCCGGACCCCGAGGCCGCTCGAGTCCTCGGCCTCCAGGTCGTCGACCCGGTCGTCGGTGACGGTGAGCCCCTCGGTCTCCTGCCGAACCCAGCGGGCGTCCGCGTAGCCGGCCCCGGCCGCCACCGCCGCCTCCAGGGCCAGCTCGGTCAGCTCTTCGGGCTCCATCGCCCTCCTTCACGCTCCCAGCTGGAGCGGCATGCTACCTGGAAGCCGACCCGCGACCCAGCTCCCCGGCGACCACGGCCAGGTCGGCCACGAAGCCCTTGTAAGCCAGGGCCCGGGCCTCCTCGTCGGGGGCGCGCAGGATCGAGGAGGGGTGGACGGTGGCCAGGACCCGGGGGGCGAGGTCGGAGTCGAGGAACTCGCCCCGCTGGCGGCTGACCCGGAACGAGCTGCCCAACAGGGCCTGGGCGGCCGTCGCGCCCAGCAGGACGAGCACCTGGGGCTGGACGGTGGCCAGCTCGGCCTCCAGCCAAGGGAAGCAGGCGTGGACCTGCTCGGCGTTGGGCTTCTCGTGCAGCCGCAGCCTGCCCCGGCGCTCGAACTTGAAATGCTTGACCACGTTGGTCACGTAGGCCAGGTCGCGGTCGATGCCGGCCTCCTCCAGGGCCTGGTCGAGCATGCGCCCGGCGGGGCCGACGAACGGGCGCCCGGCCTGGTCCTCGCCGTCGCCTGGCTGCTCGCCGACCAGCATCACCTCGGAGGTGGCGGCGCCCTCGCCGAAGACCGTCTGGGTGGCGTCCTTGTACAGGTCGCAGGCGGTGCAGCCAGCGGCGGCGGCCCGCAGCGCATCCAGGTCGGGCCGGTCGGGGATCAGGTCGCGGGCCGCGCTCGGCGGCCGCTGACGGGCGGGCATCGCGGGGACCTCGGCTGGCAGGGGCTGTGGGTTCCGACATGCGCCCTACCACCCGGCCGGGCCCCGGAAACGCGGGCTAGTCGCGCGGGCCGGGCCCCTCGCCGACCCCCACCCGGGAGGTGGGCTCGCCCACCACCCGCCCCTCCAGGCCCGAGGTGATCAGCAGCAGGGCCAGCAGGATGACCGGGAACAGGGCGACGACGGCGAGCATGAGCAACGACACGACCGAGCAACCTCCTCGTCAGTTCGACGCAGGCAGTCTGCCAGGAATATCGGAGGGGGGACGGGAACCCCTGAGGGACGTTACAGGATCGGTACGGTCGGGAAGCCGACGGTCCGGGACCCTACCGCGGCTGCGCTATCGTCGTCACATGCCCGGCTTCGACCTGCACACCCATTCGACGTTCTCGGACGGGACCCTGCTGCCCGAGCAGGTGGTGGAGCTGGCGGGGACCCGGGGGCTGACCGGGATCGCCCTCACCGACCACGACAACACCGGCGGGGTCGAGCGGGCCCGGGCCGCGGCCGCCGGCACCGGGCTGACCGTCCTGCTCGGCTGCGAGCTGTCGGCCGAGCACGACGCCAACCCGGTCCACGTCCTGGGCTACGGGTTCGACCCGGAGGAGCCGGAGTTCGCGGCCAGGCGGGCCTGGATCGCCGACGGCCGGGTCCGCCGGGCGCGCCGGATGGTGGAGCGCCTCGCCGAGCTGGGCGCCCCGGTGGAGCTCGACCGGGTGCTCGAGCTGGCCGGCGGGGGTGCCGTGGGGCGGCCGCACGTGGCCAGGGCCATGGTCGAAGCCGGGGTGGTCCCCGACGTGGCCGCCGCCTTCGGCCCCGACTGGATCGGCACCGGCGGCCGGGCCTATGTGGCCAAGGACGCCGTCACCCCGACCGGGGCGGTCGAGCTGATCCACGGGGCCGGCGGGGTGGCGGTGCTGGCCCACCCCTCGGTCCACGCCGGCGCCTCGGCCGTGCCCGAGCCGGTGATCCGGTCCATGGCCGCCGCCGGGCTGGACGGCCTCGAGGTCGACCACCCCGACCAGCCGCCGGCCGACCGGGCCCACTGGCGGGCCCTGGCGGCCGAGCTGGGCCTGGAGACGACCGGCGCCTCGGACTGCCACGGCGCCCTCTACGGCTACCGCCTGGGCTCCGAGCGCACCCCCGACGCCGCCGTGGAGCGGCTCCTGGCCCGCGCCCCCGGCCGCTAGGCCCTCGGCGGCCGACCACCAGGGCCCGGGCGCCACCCAAACCGGCCGCGCGCGTGGTCGCGCGGCATCGTATGCTTCGGACATGGAGCTCGAGGTAGGACCGTTCGACCCCGCGCTGCACGTCAGGAGCAGGGATCATTACGAGGCGGTGCGCCGGGAGGCGCAGCTGCTGTCGCTGGCTCCTGAGGCGGCCCCGGCGCGGCTGGAGGACCTGATCGCCCGGCTCTCCCGCCAGTTCCCGCCCAACCCGGTGGACGACGTCGCCGACCGGGCGTTCCTGGCCAGGGAGCCGACCTTCCAGGTCCGCTTCGCCCTGCCCGACGAGCTCGTCCCGGACGCCCTCGACGCCTGCGACCGGCTCGAGGAGCTGCTGGACGAGTTCGACCTCTGGGCCAACGCCGAAGGGGTCCAGCTGCTGGAGGCTCCCGAGGAGGTCAAGCGCTACCGCAAGGCCTACCTGGACCAGGTCCGGGACCAGCTCCAGGCGGCCCATGGCTGACGCCGGGACGACCCCCGAGGGGCGGCCCTGGTCGGTGGCCGGCCTGGTTCTGGCCGGGCTGGGGCTGGCCATGTTCCCGATCGGAGGGCTGGTCGGGGTCGTCTGCGGCGCCATCGCCCGTGGCAAGGGGGACCTGTCGCTGGGGACCCTGGCCATCGTGGCCAGCGTGATCAGCTTCTTCGCCAGCTTCGGGGTCGCCGCCCTGATCCTGACCTAGCCGCTCCTGGCCTCAGGGCCCGGCGCGGCGTTGGCGGCCAGCACCGCCCGCACGGCCGCTCCCAGCAGGACCCGGTGGAGCCGCCTGGCCAGTGTCCCCTTGTCCAGGTAGGCGAAGGCTCCCGCGTCGAGGGCTTGGCGTTCCAGCTCGGGGCTCTCGAAGGCGCTGAGCACCACCACCTGGGTGGCGGGGCGGGCGTCCTTGATGAGCCGGGTCGCGTCCAGGCCGTTGAGGACCGGCATGCGCAGGTCGATCACGACGATGTCGGGCTCGTGCAGCCTGGCCAGGGCGACCGCGTCGGCCCCGTCGCCGCTC
>DASZON010000319.1:0-3268 GCA_035550755.1 Actinomycetota bacterium
GGGGCCGGGATGGTCCACCCCAACGTGCTCCGGGCCGGCGGCTACGACCCCGACGAGGTCTCCGGGTTCGCCGCCGGGACCGGCATCGAGCGGCCGTTCATGCTCCGCTCCGGCCTGGCCGACATGCGCACCCTGACCGACAACGACGTCCGCTGGCTGACCAGCGTTTGAGTGGGGGTCCGGGGGCTGATGTCGCGAAGCGGTAGCCCCCGGTCAACCGATTGAGAGGAGCCCGACATGCGCGTCCCACTCTCCTGGCTGGCCGACCACGTCGACGTCGACGTGCCCGCGGCCATCCTGGCCGACAAGCTCACCTTCGCCGGGCTGGAGATCGAGACCATCCACCAGGTCGGCGACGACCTGGCCGGGATCGTCACCGCCCGGGTGCTGGAGGTCGCCCAGCATCCCGACGCCGACCGGCTGGTGCTGGTCCGCATCGACGCCGGCGGCGAGGACCGCTCGGTGGTCTGCGGGGCCCGCAACTTCGCCCCCGGCGACGTCGTCCCCTGGGCCGCCCCCGGGGCCAAGCTCCCCGGCGGGATCGAGATCGGCCGCCGCAAGGTCCGCGGCGCCGTCTCCGACGGCATGCTCGCCTCGGCCCGCGAGCTGGGGGTGTTCGACGACCACTCCGGGATCCTGGTCCTGCCGCCCGACACCCCGGTCGGGGTCGACGCCATCGAGGCGGTCGGCCTGCGCGACAGCGTGCTCGACATCAAGACCGCCCCCAACCGCGGCGACGTGCTGTCCATGCGCGGGGTGGCCCGCGAGGCCGCCCTGGTCCTTGGCAACGACCTCAAGCCGCTCGACCTGACCGTCCCCGAGACCGGCCCCCCGGCCGAGGGCCTGGCCTCGGTGGCGGTCGAGGACCCCGAGGGCTGCCCCCTGTACGCCGCCCGGGTGATCCAGGGGCTGGACGCGGCCCGCCCGGCCCCGCTGTGGATGGCCAAGCGGCTGTACCTGTACGGGCAGCGGCCGCTCGGCGCGGTCGTCGACGTCACCAACTACCTGCTGCTCGACCAGGGCCAGCCGCTGCACGCCTTCGACCTCGACCGGGTGCCGGGCCGCCGCATCGTGGTCCGCCGGGCCGCCCCGGGCGAGACCGTGCGCACCCTCGACGGCCGCGACCGCCGGCTCACCGTCGACGACACGGTCATCACCTCCGGGGAGGAGGTCCTGGCCCTGGCCGGGATCATGGGCGGCGCGGACACCGAGGTCCGCCGGGACACGGTCAACGTGCTGCTCGAGTCGGCCCACTTCCCGCCGGCGAGCGTCCGCCGGACCATGCGCCGGCTGGCCATGAACACCGAGGGCGGCCAGCGCTGGGCCCGCGGGGTCGACCCGGCCGGGGCCGAGCCGGTCTGCGACCAGGCGGCCCGGCTGATGGCGCAGCTCGCCGGGGGGACGGTGGCCGACGGGCGGCTGCGGGCCGGCCCAGGGGTCCCCGGGCGCGAGGCCATCCGGCTCGACTGGACCCGGTCCTCGGCGCGCCTGGGCGCCCCCGCCGACCCCGAGTTCGCCGCCGGGCACCTGCGCGACGTCGGCTGCCGGACCGAGGTCGGCGACCGCCGGACGGTGACCGCCGTCCCGCCCAGCTGGCGCTTCGACCTGGAGCTCTGGGCCGACCTGGAGGAGGAGGTGGCGCGGCGCTGGGGCTACGACCAGATCCCGGCCACCCTGCCCGGGGCCACCGGAGGCCTCCTTACCGACGCCCAGCGGCTGCGCCGCCAGGCTCGGGAGGTGCTGGCCGGCATGGGCGTGACCGAGGTCCAGACCTACCCGTTCCTGTCCCAGGCCGACCTCGACCGCCTCGGGCTGCCCGACGCCGACCCCCGCCGCCAGACCCTGCGGGTGGCCAACCCGCTGTCCGAGGAGGCGCCAGAGCTGCGCACCACCCTGCTGCCCGGGCTGGCCGACGTGGCCCGGCGCAACCTGGCCAGGGGCCTGGACGGGGTCGCCGTCTACGAGCTCGGGGCGGTGTTCCTGCCCGACCGGGACGAGGTGCTGCCCGGCGAGCCGCGGACCCTGGGGATCCTGCTGGCCGGGCAGGCGCCGGCCGGCCGCCACGACGACCCCCGCCGGCCCGTCGACTTCGCCGACGTCAAGGGCCTGGTCGAGGGGCTGGTGGCCGCCCTCGGGGTCCCCGGGGTCGGCTTCCGGGCCGAGGAGCCGCTGCCGTACCACCCGGGCCGGTGCGCGGCCGTGCTCCTGGGGGACGAGCCGGTCGGGGTGCTGGGCCAGCTCCACCCGCGGGTCGCGGCCGCCTGCGAGCTGCCCGCGGCCTGCTTCGCGGCCGAGCTGGAGCTGGACCCGCTGCTGGAGGCGGTCCCGCGGATGCGCCCGGCGTACACCCCCTCGCCCTATCCCGAGCTCTCCTTCGACGTGGCCTTCCTGGTCCCGCCGGGGGTGACCGCGGCCGGGACGGAGGCGGTGCTGCGCGAGGCCGGCGGCGAGCTGCTGGCCCGCCTGACCCTGTTCGACGCCTACCAGGGGCCGCCGCTGCCGGCCGGGCACCGCAACCTCGCCTACCGGGTCGCCCTCCAGGCCGGCGACCGCACGCTCACCGACGCCGACGGCGCCGCCGTCCGCGACCGCATGGCCGCCCTGGCCGCCGAGCGCCTGCGGGCGGTCCTCCGCACCGCCGGGTAGGGTAGAGTCGACGGTCCCGTTGGGGGAGGCAGGTCCAGTTGGTCGACTACACGGTGGCGGGGGTCGAAGGGGGCCTGTGCGCGCCGCGGGGGTTCCGGGCCTCGGCGGTGGACGCCGGGCTGGCCCCGGGGCCAGGGCCCGACCTGGGGCTGGTGGTCAGCCAGCAGACCTCGATGGCGGCCGGGCGCTTCACCAGCCACCCGTTCGCCTCGGCCCCGGTCCGCTGGTCGCGGGCCCAGCTCCACACCGGCCAGGCCCGGGCGGTGCTGGTCCACGCCGGCAGCGCCAACGCCGCCACCGGCCCCGAGGGCGACGCCGACGCGGCCGCCCTGGCCGCCCGCTGCGCCGCCGCCATCGGCTGCCCGCCCGGCGAGGTGCTGCTCCTCGGCACCGGCGCCATCGGGGTCCGCCTGGCCGTCGCCGACGCCGCCGAGGCCGCCGACAAGGCCACCGCCGCCCTCGGCCGGCGCGGCTCGGGCGAGGTCGCCAAGGCCCTGACCGCCTCCGGCGGGGTCGCCCGCGAGCACGCCGTGGCCGTCGCCTGGTCCGAGGGCGAGGTCCGCATCGGCGGCGCCGCCAAGGCCTCGGTCCCCTTCGCCCCCGCCTTCCAGCATCCCGGGGG
>DASZON010000320.1:0-3939 GCA_035550755.1 Actinomycetota bacterium
GGCGTTCTCGGTGGCCGTGACCGACGCCTCGTCGAGGAACATGGGCGCCCCCCGGAGGCGGCCCACCTCCAGCTCCAGGGCCCGGTCGAAGCTGGCGTGGACCCCCAGGGAGCGGAAGGCCAGCAGGTGGGTGTCGAGCCGCCGCCGGCCGATCACGTCCCCGCCCGGCGGTGGCAGCAGGCAGTGGCCGGTCCTGGCCACCAGCGGCGCCGCCAGCAGCACCGAGGCCCGGATGCGGGTGCACAGGACCGGGTCGAGGGTGGCCCGGCGCAGGCCGCGGGGGTCGATGCGGACCTGGTTGGGGCCGAGCCGCTCCACGCTCGCGCCGGTCGAGGCGACCAGCTCCAGCATCGTCTCCACGTCCAGGATCTTCGGCACGTTGTGCAGCACCACCGGCTCGTCGGCCAGCAGGCAGGCCGCCATGACGGGCAGGGCGGCGTTCTTGTTCCCGGACGGGCGGATGGTGCCGCTCAGCGGCTGCCCGCCCTTGATGACGAAGCTCTCCATGACGCTCCCAGCTCGCGGCCGTTCGGGGGCACGGCCGCCTACTCTACCGTGGCCGCATCTCGGTGCGGTCAAGCTCCGGCCACGACGGCTGTCGCTGCCGGCTCGTACACTGGAAGTTCCGGTCCAGCATGCAGACTGCAGCAACGGAGAGTTCCCCCTCATGCCCGCGTTCAAGCTCGTCAGCGACATGCCGGCGGCCGGCGACCAGCCGGCGGCCATCGACGCCATGGCCGAGGCCCTGGACGGCGGCGAGCAGGGCGTCACCCTGCTGGGCGTGACCGGCTCGGGCAAGACTCGCTCGATGGCCGGGGTGATCGAACGGCTGAACCGTCCGTCCCTGGTCATGGCCCCCAACAAGACGCTCGCGGCCCAGCTCACCAACGAGTTCAAGGAGCTGTTCCCCGACAACGCCGTCGAGTACTTCGTCTCCTACTACGACTACTACCAGCCCGAGGCCTACATCCCCCAGACCGACACCTACATCGAGAAGGACTCCTCGATGAACGAGGAGATCGACCGGCTGCGCCACTCCGCCACCCTGTCGCTCCTGACCCGGCGGGACGTGATCGTGGTCGCCTCGGTGTCGGCCATCTACGGCCTCGGCTCGCCCCAGGAGTACCGGGACCAGATGCTGTGGCTCAAGCGGGGCGAGAGCTACGACCGCGACGGGGTGCTGCGCAAGCTGGTCGACATCCACTACGACCGCAACGACCTCAGCTTCGTCCGGGGCAAGTTCCGGGTCCGCGGCGACACCCTCGAGGTGTTCCCGGCCTACGAGGAGCGGGCCATGCGCCTGGAGTTCTTCGGCGACGAGGTCGAGCGGATCCTGGTCATGGACCCGGTCACCGGCGAGATCGTGGGCGAGCGGGACGAGCTGTACGTGTTCCCGGCCACCCACTACGTGGCCGGCTCGGAGCGGATGCGCCGGGCCATCGCCGCCATCGAGGTCGAGCTGGGCGAGCGCCTGGCCGAGCTGGAGCGCGAGGGCAAGCTGCTGGAGGCCCAGCGGCTGCGCATGCGCACCAACTACGACCTGGAGATGCTGCGCGAGGTCGGGACCTGCAACGGCATCGAGAACTACTCCCGGCCGATCGACGGCCGCGATCCCGGCAGCCCGCCGTCCACCCTGATCGACTACTTCCCCGACGACTTCGTGCTCTTCCTCGACGAGTCGCATGTCACCGTGCCCCAGCTCCAAGGCCAGTACGAGGGCGACCACAGCCGCAAGGTGACCCTGGTCGAGCACGGCTTCCGGCTGCCGTCGGCGATGGACAACCGGCCGCTGCGCTTCGACGAGTTCTGGGACCGGGTCGGCCAGCGGGTGTTCGTCTCGGCCACCCCCGGCCCCTACGAGCGGCGCGAGTCCGGGGCGGTGGTGGAGCAGATCATCCGCCCCACCGGCCTGGTCGACCCCGAGGTCATTGTCCGCCCGACCAAGGGCCAGATCGACGACCTGATCCACGAGGTCCGCGGCCGGGTCGAGGCCGACCAGCGGACCCTGGTCACCACCCTGACCAAGAAGATGGCCGAGGACCTGACCGACTACCTGCTCGAGATGGGCCTGCGGGTCCGCTACCTGCACTCGGAGATCGACACCGTGCAGCGCATCGAGATCCTGCGTGACCTGCGCCTGGGGGAGTTCGACACCCTGGTCGGGATCAACCTGCTGCGCGAGGGCCTCGACCTGCCCGAGGTGACCCTGGTGGCCATCCTGGACGCCGACAAGGAGGGCTTCCTTCGCTCGGAGACCTCGCTCGTCCAGACCATCGGCCGGGCCGCCCGCAACGTCGACGGCCAGGTGGTCATGTACGCCGACCAGGTCACCCCGTCGATGCAGCGGGCCATCGAGGAGACCAACCGGCGCCGCAAGCTCCAGATCGACTGGAACGCCGCCAACGGCGTCGACCCCCAGACGGTCCGCAAGCGGGTCACCGACATCATCCAGGCCCTGCGGGGCGAGGAGGAGGGCACGGCCATCGGCGGCCGGGCCCGCAAGGGCCGCGCCCCCACCCCGGCCCGCGGCCGCGCCGGCCGCCGCGGCGGCGAGCCCGCCGTCAGCGGCATGCCCCGGGCCGACCTGGAGCGCCTGATCGCCTCCTTGGAGGAGGAGATGCACGAGGCCGCCAAGGACCTCCGCTTCGAGTACGCCGCCCGCATCCGCGACGAGGTCGGCGACCTGCGCCGCGAGCTCCGCGCCATGGCCGAGGCGGGGGTCGGCTAGCCGGAGGGGTCCGGGGAACCCCAAAGGGGTGCCCCGGTGAACTAAGCTTTGCCGATGCGCCGTTGGGTGATCGTTGCCCTGGTGGCCGTGGTCGTGCTGGCCGGGGCCGGGGTGGGGGCGTGGTGGCTGCTGCGGCCCAAGGCCAGGCCAGAGCCGGTGGCGGCGGCGTACCTGGCGGCCTGGGGGCGGAGCGACTGGGCGGCCATGCAGGCCCAGGTGGCGGCCCCGCCGGCCGACTTCGCCAAGCAGCACACCGAGATGGTGGAACGGCTGCGGGTGGCCGGGGCCAGCTTCGCCCCGGGGCCCGCGACCGTCGACGACGACCGGGCCGAGGTGCCGTTCCAGGCAAGGCTGCGGCTGCGGGCGCTGGGGGAGTGGCCGTACGACGGCGTGCTCAGGCTGGTCCGCCGGGACGACCGCTGGCGGGTCGACTGGACGCCGGCCACCCTGCATCCCGAGCTGACGGCGGGGCTCCGGTTCCAGCGGACCCGGACCTGGCCGGACCGGGCCCCGATCCTGGCCGCCGACGGCACCGAGCTGGCCGGCCCCGGGCCGGTGGTCACGGTCAACATCGTCGCCGAGGGGGTCAAGGACGAAGCCCAGGTCGTCGACGCCCTGACCAGGTACGCCGAGGTCTCCCGGGAGGTCGCCCGCCAGGCCCTGGCCGACGCCGGGCGCCGGCCCAACCAGGCGGTCGCGGTGGTCACCATGCCCCGGTCCGACTACGAGCTGGTCCGCGACGACCTCTACCCCGTGCCCGGCCTGCGGTTCCAGGAGGGAGTGGGCCGCGAGTACAACGGCCCGGCATCGACCCGGATGCTGGTCGGCACGGTCGGGCCAGTGACCGCCGACGACCTCAAGCGCCTGGGGGGCTCCTACCAGGCCGGGGACCTGGTCGGCCACGGCAACGGCCTGGAGGCCGCCTTCGAGCGGCGGCTCGCCGGCACCCCGTCGGGCGAGGTCCGCCTGGTCGGCAAGGACGGCCAGACGGCCAAGGTCCTGCACCGCTTCTCCGGCAAGGACGGCGAGGCGGTGAGGACGACCATCGACCCCAGGGCCCAGGAGGCGGCCGAGGCGGCCCTCGACCCGGTGGCCAAGCCGGCCGCCGTGGTGGCGATCGAGCCGTCCACCGGGGAGCTGAGGGCGGTGGTCAGCACGCCCGTCCAGGGCTACAACCGGGCCCTGCTGGGCCGCTACCCGCCGGGGTCGAC
>DASZON010000321.1:0-11248 GCA_035550755.1 Actinomycetota bacterium
CTGGCCGCCGCCGGCGTGGTGCTGGTCCTGGTCGCCGCCTGGGCGGCCCGGACCACCAACCAGCGGCTGGCCACGGCCAGCGAGCGGGCCCTGTGCGGCCTGCGGGTGCGGGCCTTCAACCACATCCACGCCCTCAGCATGGCCCACCACACCGAGGAGCAGCGCGGCGCCCTGGTCTCGCGGGTCACCTCGGACGTCGAGACCCTCGGCCAGTTCTTCCGCTGGGGCGGCCTGGCCTGGATCATCAACAGCGCCCTGATGCTGGCCGCGCTGGTGACCATGGTGATCTACGACTGGCGCCTGGCCCTGGTGGCGGTGGCCACCGTGCTGCCCCTCGGCATCGTGCTCCGGTTCATGCAGCGCCGGGTGGTGGTCGCCTGGGACGCGGTCCGGACCCGGGTCGGCGAGTCGCTGGCCGCCATCTCCGAGTCCATCCAGGGGGCGGCGGTGATCCGCGCCTACGGCATCCAGGCCCAGGCCCAGCGGCGGGTGATGCGCTCGGTCGAGGCCCGCCGCCGGGCCGAGGTCCACGCCGGGACCATCGGGGCCCTGTTCTTCCCATCCGGGGAGCTGTTCGGCGTCCTCACCACCGCGGCCGTGCTGCTGGTGGGCATGACCATCGGCCCCGAGGGCGGGCTGACCGTCGGCACCCTGGTCGCCTTCGCCTTCCTGGTCACCATCTTCCTGGAGCCGGTGGCCGAGTTCACCGAGATCCTGGACATGACCCAGCAGGCGGTGGCCGGCTGGAAGAAGGTCCTTGACGTCCTGGACACCCCGCTCGAGGTCGAGGACCCCCGGCCGGGGCTGGCGCTGCCCTCCCGGGCGCTGGACATCGAGGTGGACCGGGTGTCGTTTGCCTACCACGGCGGGCCGCCGGTACTGATCGACGTCAGCGCCGCCATCCCCGCCGGGACCAGGGTGGCCGTGGTCGGCACCACCGGGTCGGGCAAGACCACCCTGGCCAAGCTGCTCATCCGCCTGGCCGACCCGACCGCGGGGGTGGTCCGGGTCGCCGGGACCGACCTGCGCCAGGTCAGCCTGGCCTCGCTGCGCTCGGCCCTGGTGATGGTCCCCCAGGACGGCTTCCTGTTCGACACCAGCGTGGCCGGGAACGTCCGCATGGGGCGTCCCGACGCCAGCGACGCCGAGATCCGGGCCGCCTTCGACACCCTCGGGCTCGGCTGGTGGGTCGAGGGCCTCCCCGGGGGCATCCACACCCGGGTCGGCGAGCGCGGCGACTTCCTGTCGGTGGGCGAGCGCCAGCTGGTCGCCCTGGCCCGCGGCCACCTGGCCGACCCCGGCTGCCTGATCCTGGACGAGGCCACCTCGGCCGTCGACCCGGCCACCGAGGTCGCCCTGCGCAACGCCATCGCCCGGCTCACCCGGGGCCGCACCGCCATCACCATCGCCCACCGCCTGGCCACGGCCGAGCACGCCGACCTGGTCCTGGTCATGGAGCGGGGACGGCTGGTCCAGCAGGGTACCCACACCCAGCTCCTGGCCGACCCCGACGGCGCCTACGCCCGCCTCCACGGCAGCTGGCTGGCCAGTCTCTCGGCAGGCCAGCCGGCAGGTGCGTGATAGGGTCGAAGGCATGCAACCTCGCGATCTCGCCCATCTCCGGACCCCCTCGGCACCGACCCTGACCCCCGACGGCCGGCTGCTGGCCGTGGCCGTCGGCCGCATCGACCTGGATGCCAACGAGTACCGGGCCGAGCTGTGGCTGATGCCCACCGACGGCTCGGCCCGGCCGCGTCGCTTCACCTCGGGCCGGCGCGACGTCCGCCCCCGCTTCTCGCCCGATGGCCGCTGGCTGGCCTTCCTGCGGGCTGGCGACGACGACAAGCCCCAGCTGCACGTCATGGCCACCGACGGCGGCGAGCCGCGGCGGGTGTGCGAGCACCCGCTGGGGGTGGAGGGCTTCGCCTGGAGCCCGGACTCGACCCGGCTGGCCTATGTCGCCCGGGTGCCCGAGGAGGGCCGCTACGGCACCGACAAGGAGATCCCGCCCGAGAAGGAGCCGCCCCGGCGGATCACCGGCTTCCAGTACCGGGTCGACAACCTCGGGTTCACCTTCGACCGCCGCCCGCAGGTGTTCGTGGTCGACGCCCTGGCCGACGAGGCCGAGCCGGTCCAGCTCACCCGGGGCGACTACGACCACGGCGACCCCGCCTGGAGCCCGGACGGGACCAGCGTGGTGTTCGTCTCGGCCCGCCACGAGACCCGCGACGAGGACCCGGTCACCGACCTGTTCGTGGCCCCGGCCGGCGGCGGCGACGCCGTCCGGGTGACCGCCACCGACCTGGCCCTTGGCCGGCCGGCGTACGCCCCCGACGGCGCCACCATCTGGTTCGTGGCCGCCGAGCCCGACCTGGCCGGCCGCCCGACCATGCTCTGGTCGGTGCCGGCCGACGGGTCGGGCAAGCCCGAGCGGCTCACCGACCCCGAGCGCTTCGACCACGACCCGGCCTTCGGCGCCGGGGTCCTGCCCCTGCTGGTCGACGGGCGGGCCGTCACCACCATCTCCCTGGACCGGGGCGCGATCCGGCTGCTGCGCTTCCCGGTCGACGGCGGCGACCCGGCCGAGCTGCTGGGCGGCCGGCGCAGCGTCCACGACTACGACGCCGCCGGCGGGGTGGTCGCGGCCGTGGTCAGCCACGACCTCTCGGCCGGCGAGGTGGTCGTGCTCAGGGACGGCGAGGAGCGGACCCTGACCGACTTCGGGGCGTCGCTGGCCCGCTCGGCGTCGCTGCGGCCCATGGAGGAGCTGGAGGCGGCCGCCCCGGACGGCACCCCGGTCCACGGCTGGGTCATCAAGCCGGCCGGGACCGGGCCCTACCCGGTGGTGCTGATGGTCCACGGCGGGCCGTTCGCCCACTACGGCTGGACCCTGTTCGACGAGGCCCAGGTGTACGCCGGGGCCGGCTACGCGGTGGTCATGGGCAACCCCCGCGGCTCGGCCGGCTACGGCGAGTCCCACGGCCGCTCGATCGTCGGCGACTTCGGCAACCTCGACAGCCAGGACGTGCTCGCCCTGCTGGACGCGGCCCTGCGGGACCCGGAGCTGGACGGCGACCGGGTCGGGGTGATGGGCGGCTCCTACGGCGGCTTCATGACCAGCTGGCTGGTCGGCCACACGGACCGGTTCCGGGCGGCCATCAGCGAGCGGGCCTGCAACGCCTTCGACAGCTTCGAGGGCGCGAGCGACATCGGCTGGTTCTTCGTGCCCATGTACAACGGCACCGACCGCGAGCAGGTCCTGGCCCAGAGCCCGCTCACCTACGTCGACCGGATCCGCACCCCGATGCTGCTGATCCACTCCGAGCAGGACTGGCGCTGCCCCATCGAGCAGGTCCAGCGCCTGTTCGTCGCCCTCAAGCAGCGCAAGGTCGAGGTCGAGCTGCTGCTGTTCCCCGGCGAGGGCCACGAGCTGACCCGCTCCGGCCTCCCCAGCCACCGCGTCGCCCGCTTCGAGGCGGTGCTCGACTGGTGGCGGCGGCACCTCACGCCGAGCTGAGCACCCGCGGGAGGGGGAGGAACCGGCGGACCTTGCCGGTGGCCTGACGCTCCAGGTGGCCGACCACGGTGACCTCGACCGCCGGGGTGGGCAGGCCCATGCGGGCCAGCTCGGCGGCGACCGCCCGGCCGAGGCTGGCCGGGGCGGCCGGGGCGCCGACGAGCAGGATCTCGGCCCCGGCCGGGGCCTGGCGGACCTGGTACTCGACCACCCCGGGGTCACGGCGCAGCACCGAGGCGAACACGTGCGGGTGGACGACCAGGCCGCCCGGGTAGGTGAAGAGGTCGTCCAGGCGGCTCTCGACGTCGGCGATCAGCCGGTGGGCGGAGCCGCAGGGGCAGGGCCTGTCCAGGACCGTCACCTGGTCGGTGAGCTCGAAGCGGATCAGGGGCAGGGTCGGGTTGGCCAGGGCGGTCAGGTAGACCTTGTCGGAGCGGACACCGGCCGGGACCGGCCGGCCGGCGTGGTCGACCGGCTCGACGATCACCAGGTCGTCGCAGAGATGGATGCCGGGACCGCGGAAACAGCCGACCCCGACCGGCCCGGCCTCCGAGGTGCCGTACATGTTGGCCACCGGGGCGCAGAACGCCTTGGTCAGGGCCCGGCGGGCCTCGGGCCGTAGGGGCTCGCTGGTGCTGGTGATCCGCCGGGGCAGGATCCGCAGGCGGCCGGCGCGGGCCTCGGCGGCCAGCAGGACCAGCATGGACGGGTAGCCCATGAGGGCCGCCGGCTGGTAGGCGTTGAGCCCGGCCACGATCCGGTCGAGCGGCTGGGTCACCGGGAACCGGGCCACCTCGACCGCCGGGCTGGCGAAGGTCTGGGGCAGGGCGCTGGTCATGTGGGTGGCGTGCTGGGCCCCGACCATGGCCAGCCGTAGGGGTATCCCGGCCAGCTCGGGGGTGACGGCCCGGTCCCAGACGGTCGGCCGCAGGAAGCCGGCGTAGGCGCAGGCCCACTCCCGCCAGCCGAACACGAAGATCCCGGTGCGGCCGGTGGAGCCGCCCGAGGCGACGGCGTGGACCTCGTCGAACAGGTAGGCGTCGGTCTCCAGCCCGGTCAGGTGGCGCTCGACCAGGTCGAGGGTGAGCCGCCGGTCGGTGACCACCTGGTCCCAGTTGGCCATCAGGTCGTCCTTGGTCATCGGGGGCAGGCCGGCCAGGTCGGCCTCCTCGATCCCGTCGGGGTCGACGCCGGCCAGGCGCTCGCGGTGCCAGGGCGAGGACGTCGTGGCCACCCGGAACAGGTCGCGCAGCCGGTCGCGGCGCTCGGCGGCCAGGCGCTCGGCCGGCCAGTGCAGCCGCTGGACGTGCTCGGGCATCAGGGCGGCCAGGTCGGCCAGGTGCCGCTGCCGGAGGTCCTCGTAGTCGGTCATGCCAGCTCCTTCGGTCCGCCCGGCCGCCCACGGCCGGCCCTCCGGGTCCGCCACCCTAATAGTCTGAAACGGACGGTGCTGAACGTATGGTATGGTCGAGAGCATGTCAAGACCCGATCTCACCCCGGTGTCCTACGTGGTCCTCGGCCTGATCGCCCGGGACGGCCCCTCGACCCCCTATGCCATCAAGGCGGCCGTGGGGCGGGGCATCGCCCACTTCTGGCAGTTCCCGCACAGCCAGATCTACGCCGAGACCGAGCGCCTGGCCGGCCTGGGGCTGCTGGCCGAGGAGCGCGAGCACACCGGCCGCCGGCGGCGCAGCTACCGGATCACGCCCGAGGGCCGGGCCGCCCTGTCGGCCTGGGTCGCCGAGCCCGCCGCCGAGCCGCCCCAGCTGCGCAGCCTCGGCCTCCTCAAGCTGTTCTTCGCCCAGCACGCCGGCCCCGGGGACATCGCCGAGCTGGCCAAGGTCCAGGCCGAGCTCCACCGCCAGACGGTCGACTACACCCGCGAGATCATCGCGAGGCTCAAGGCCCGCGGCGACCTCCCCGGGCAGCTGGCCGTGGCCGAGCTGATGGGCGACGCCCTACGGGTCATGGGCGAGCACTGGGAGCGGATCGGCCGAGCGCTCGCCGAGCCGCCAGCTCCCGCCGGAGCTGCTCGGGGCCGGTGAAGCGGACGGCGTCGAGGCCGAGGGCGCGGGCCGCGACCACGTTGGGCTCGGAGTCGTCGACGTAGAAGGTCGCCTCGGGGGCGAGCCCGAACCGGTCCAGCAGGAGCCGGAAGATCGCCGGGTCGGGCTTGATCATCTCCTCCTCGCCGGAGACGACCACCCCGTCGAACCACGACAGGAGCTCGAAGCGCTCGCGGGCGATCGCGAAGGTCTCGACCGACCAGTTGGTGAGGGCGTACAGCGGCATCCCGGCGGCCCGCAGCTCGGTCAGGAGCTCGACCGTGCCGCCGATCTCGCCGCCCAGCATCTCCTCCCAGCGGTCGAAGTAGGCGGCGATGGCGGCCGTGTGGGCCGGGTGGCGCTCGACCAGCTCGGCCACGCCCTCGGCGAACGGCCGGCCCCGGTCCTGCTCGGCGTTCCACTCCGGCGTGCAGACGGTGGCCAGGAACTCCTCCACCGCGGCCTCGTCGGCCAGCAGCTTGCGGTAGAGGTACCGCGGGTCCCAGTCGATCAGGACCCCGCCCAGGTCGAACACCACCGCCTTGACCGGCACCGACGCTCCTCCCGCTCGCCCCGTATCCTCGTGGGACCACTGTAGGGACCCCACGCCAGGGGGCACGCCATGCCCGACGATCCCGTTGACCGCGGGGCTGCCCCCGAGCCCCCCGGACCCCCGCGCCTCAGCCGCCGCCGGCTGCTCCAGCTCGGCCTGGCCCTGCCCCTGCCGATGGTGCTGGCCGCCTGCGACGACCAGCCCGACGCGGGCCCGCCGGCCGCGCCGGCGACCACGGCCGCCGCCTCCGGCGCCACGCTGGCCCCGACCCCGGCCTGCGACGACGGCGACGACCCGACCGAGGCCCAGACCGAGGGCCCCTACTTCACTCCCAACTCGCCCCGGCGGGCCTCGCTGGTCGAGGCCGGCATGGGCGGCCAGCGCCTGGTGGTGGCGGGCACGGTGCTGACCACCGGCTGCCGCCCGGTCGGCCGCGCCCTGCTCGACTTCTGGCAGGCCGACGACGGCGGCCGCTACGACAACCAGGGCTACCGGCTCCGCGGCCACCAGTTCAGCGACGCCGACGGCGGCTGGCGCCTGGACACGATCGTCCCCGGCCTCTACCCCGGCCGCACCCGCCACCTCCACGTCAAGGTCCAGGCCCCCGGCGGCCCGGTCCTCACCACCCAGCTCTACTTCCCCGGCGAGCCCGGGAACGACCGCGACGGCATCTTCTCCCCCGACCTGCTCCTGTCCGACGTCCACGACACCGGCGGCACCCGCCGGGGGTCGTTCACCTTCGTGCTCGGGGGCTAGCGGCCGGCGGCGTAGGCCTGGCGGCCGCGGGGGTTGGCGGCGGCGACCAGGAAGCCGCTGGCCGGGTCGCGGCCGGCGGCGCAGGTGCGGCCAAGCGACCAGGGGCCGGCGAGCTCGACCAGGTGGCCGCGGGCGCGGAGCTCCTCGACCACCCCGGGGTCGTGGCGGGCCTCGACGACCAGGCGGCCCGGGTCGGCCTGGCGGGGCCAGAACGAGCTCGGGAAGTGCTCGCTCAGGAACGACGGGGTGTCGATGGCCGCCTGGAGGTCGAGGCCCATGCGGGCGTGGGCGAGGAAGAACTGGAGCGACCACTGGTCCTGGCCGTCGCCGCCGGGGGTGCCGAAGGCCAGCACGGGCTCGCCGTCGCGCAGGGCCATCGACGGGCTGAGGGTGGTCCGGGGGCGGGTCCCCGGGCGCAGGCTGGCCGCCAGCCCCTCCTCCAGCCAGCACATCTGGCCCCGGGTGCCGAGGCAGAAGCCGAGCCCGGGGACCACCGGCGAGCTCTGCAGCCAGCCGCCGCTGGGGGTGGCCGCGACCAGGTTGCCGTGCCGGTCGGCGACGTCGACGTGGCAGGTGTCGCCGAAGGTCGGCTCTCCCGAGCCGGTCAGGACCTCGCCGGCCCCCGGCTCGAGGTGGAGCGAGGCCAGGCGGGGGACGCGGCCGGCCGGCGACCCGGGCCGCAGCTCGAGCGAGGCCTTGTCGGCGACCATGGCCCGGCGCTCGGCCGCGTAGGCGGGGTCGAGCAGGCCGTCCAGGGGCACGTCGAAGCCGGCCGGGTCGCCGTACCAGGCCTCCCGGTCGGCGAAGGCGAGCTTGGCGCACTCGGTCACGGTGTGGACCCAGTCGGCGCCGGCCAGGCCCATCCCTTCCAGGTCGAAGCCCTCGAGCAGGCGCAGCTGCTGGAGGAAGACCGGGCCCTGGCCCCAGGGGCCGGTCTTGCACACCGTCCAGCCGTGGTGGTCGGCCGACACCGGCTCCTCGACACCCGCCCGCCAGCCGTGCAGGTCGTCACCGGTCAGCAGCCCCTTGTGACGGCGGCCGCTCACGTCCATGACCTCGGCCGTGGCCAGGAAGCGGTCGATGGTCTCGGCCACGAACCCGTCGTAGAAGGCGGCCGTGGCGGCCTCGATCTGGCCGTCGCGGCCGGAGGCGGCGGCCTCGGCCTCGTCCAGCAGGCGGTGCCAGGTCGCGGCCAGGGCCGGGTTGCGCAGCCGCCCGCCGGGGGCCGGGATGCCGCCGGCCAGCCAGACCTCGGCCGAGGACGGCCACTCGTCGCGGAACAGCGAGGCCACCGCCCCGATCGCCGCCCCGACCCGGGGCACGGCCGGGAACCCGGCCTCGGCGTAGCCGATGGCCGGCTCCAGGACGTCCCGGGGGCCGAAGGTGCCGTGGTCGCGCAGCAACAGCATCCACGCCCCGAACGCCCCGGGCACGCACGCCGGCAGCAGCCCGGTCCCCGGGATCAGGTCCAGCCCGAGCTCGGCGAACCGCCCGATGGTGGCCGCGGCCGGCACCGGCCCCTGCCCGTTCACCACCAGCACCCGCCCCGTCCCGGCCGGCGCGGCCAGGATCGGCACCTCCCCCCCGGGCCCGTTCAGGTGCGGCTCCACCACCTGGAGCACGAACCCGGCCGCCACCGCGGCGTCGAAGGCATTGCCGCCCCGTTCCAGCACCGCCATCCCCGTCGCCGAGGCCAGCCAGTGGGTCGAGGACACCATGCCGAACGAGCCGCGCAGCTCCGGCCGGGTCGCGAACACCCTGTAAGCATAGCCACCCGCCCCGCGCCCTAATCGCTTGCGGGTTGTGGCGGTCGGCCCCGATCATCGGAGGGTCGTTCCCGCACCAAGGACCCGTTCAGATGCTGCGCGTCATGGACCTGACCGTCGAGGTCGGGCACCGGTTGCTCGTCGCCGAGGCGAGCTTCGTGGTCGCGCCCGGCGACGTGGTCGGGCTGGTGGGGCCGAACGGGGCGGGCAAGACGAGCCTGCTCAGGACGGTCAGCGAGCGGGCCCGCTCGAAGCGGGACCAAGCGGTCACCCTGGTCGGGGAGCTGGCCTGGCTGCCGCAGGAGTCGCCGCCGACCACGGCCTCGACCGGGCTGGCCCGGCTGCTGTCGGCCCGGGGGCTGGACCGGACCCGGCACGAGCTCGAGGAGGCGCGGGGGCGGATCGACCAGAGTGCCGACGCGCGGGCCCGGGACCGGGCCATCAAGCGGTTCTCGAACCTCCAGGAGCGGTTCGAGGCCGAGGGCGGCTACCGGGCCGAGGCCGAGGCCCGGCGGGTCGCGGCCGGGCTCGGCGTCCCTGGAGGCGGGCTCGACCGGCCGCTCTCGGGCCTGTCGGGAGGCGAGCGGCGCCGGGTCGAGCTGGCCCGGGTGCTGCTCAGCGAGGCCGGGACCCTGCTGCTCGACGAGCCCACCAACCACCTGGACGCCGACGCCAAGCGCTGGCTGGCCGGGTTCCTGGCCGACTTCCCCGGCGGCATCCTGCTCGTCTCCCACGACCTGCCCCTGCTGGACCGGGACGTCACCGGAGTGCTGGTGCTCGACCCGCTGACCGCCGCGATCGAGACCTACAAGGGCACCTGGACCCAGTACCTGGAGGCGAGCGAGGTCCGGGCCCGCTCCGAGGCCAAGGAGCGCAAGGTCCTGGAGCGCGACATCAGGCGGCTGTCGGCCTTCGTCGAGAAGTACCGCCACTCCAACGAGGTGATGGCCCGCCGGGCCATGGTCACCGAGCGCCGGGTCGAGAAGATGAAGGCCGGCCTCACCCCCGAGCGCAAGGGCGGCCGCAAGGTGGCCGTCCGCTTCCCCGACCCGCCGCAGTCGGGCCGCTTCCCGCTGGACGCGGTCGGCCTGTCCAGGTCGTACGGCGGCCCGCCGGTGTTCAAGCACGTCTCCTTCGACCTCCAGCGGGGCGAGCGGCTGCTGGTGCTCGGCCTCAACGGGGCCGGCAAGACGACCTTGCTGCGCATCCTGGCCGGCATCGACACCGCCGACGAGGGCGAGGTCCGCCTGGGCCACGGCGCCGAGGTCGGCTACTACGCCCAGGAGCACGAGGGCCTCGACCCGGACGCCACCGCCATGGAGTCCCTGCGCGAGGTCGCCAAGGCCCCCGACGACCTGCTCCGGGGGGTCCTCGGCCACTTCCTGCTCGGCGGCGACCAGGCCCACCAGCCGGCCCGGACCCTCTCGGGCGGCGAGAGGACCAAGCTCGCCCTGGCCCGCCTGGTCCTCGGCCGCCACAACGTCCTGCTGCTGGACGAGCCGACCAACAACCTCGACGTCCAGGCGGTCGAGGCCGTCCGCTCGGCCCTGGCCACCTACAAGGGCTCGGTGGTCCTGGTCAGCCACGACACCCCGTTCGTGCAGAGCTTCGAGCCCGACCGGGTCCTGCTCATGCCCGACGGCGCCCTGGACGTGTGGAGCGAGGACTACCTGGACCTGGTGGCCCTGGACTGAGGGCGGCCGGTCCGCCGGCCGCTTCGCCGGCGGACCGATGACGAGAGGTTAGATGTCAGACATCATGCCTTCATGCCACCGCTCTCGAAGGTCCGGCAACCACTCTTCGTCGAGGTCCGCCAGCAGCTCGTGGCCGACCTGGAGGCCCGCTACCAGCCCGGGGACCGGCTGGCGGCCGAGCCCGAGCTGGCCACCGCCTACGGGGTCAGCCGCCCGACCATGCGCGAGGTGCTCCGGACCCTGGAGAGCGACGGGCTGGTCCAGCGGGTGCACGGGGTCGGGACCTTCGTGACCCGCACCGAGACGGCCGTGACCAGCCGTTTCGACCTCGACCTTGGCGTCACCGAGGCGGTCGTGGCCGCCAGCCGCCGCCTCGACATCCAGATCCTGCGCATCGCCGACGACCACGCCGCCGCCGACGTGGCCGAGCGGTTGGAGGTCCCCCTCGGCACGCCCGTGCTGGCCGTCGAGCGGGTGATCCGGGCCGACGACGTGCCCGCCGCCCACGCCCTCGACGTCATCCCCGAGGCCGCCCTGACCGGGGCCGGCGAGGCCCGCTACGAGGGCGGGTCGGTCTACCGGTTCCTGGAGGAGCGCTGCGGGCTCGAGCTGGCCGGGGGCATCGCCGACGTGACCGCGACCAGCGCCGGCCGCGCCCTGGCCCGCCGGCTCGGCGTCTCCCCGGGCGCGGCCCTGCTGCGCATGGAGCAGGTCGAGCGGACCGCCGACGAGGTGGCCGTCCTCTACTCCCGTGAGCACTACGTCCCCACCGTGTTCAACCTCAGCGTCCGGAGGGTCCGGCGCCGGGGGCCGTCCTAGGCAAAGGAGGGAGGCCGTCCGATGTCTTCCCAGGTCGACGGTCACGACGAGGCGCGCGAGCTCCGCTCGTTCGGGTACGAGCAGCAGCTCAGCCGCTC
>DASZON010000322.1:0-17797 GCA_035550755.1 Actinomycetota bacterium
CCCGCGACCAAGCCGCCGACCACATCCGCGCCTCCGAATGGAAAATCCACCGCCTCGAAAACGGCCAAGTCAGCTTCAAAGAACGCGACCTCCTCGACCTGCTCCACCTCTACGCCGTCGACGACCCCCAAGAAATCGCCGACACCCTCGCCCTCGCCCGCGAAGCCAACCACCCCGGCTGGTGGCAACACTACGGCGACGTCCTCCCGGCCTGGTTCCGCGCCTACGTCGACCTCGAATCCGCCGCCAGCCTCATCCGCACCTACGAAGGCCAATACATCCCCGGCCTCCTCCAAACCGACGACTACCTCCGCGCCGTCGTCCACGGCGCCCACCTCACCACCACCACCGACCCCGGCGACGAAGTCGGCCGCCGGGTCCGGCTCCGCATGGCCCGCCAACTCCTCCTCACCCGCCCCCAACCCCCCCGACTGTGGGCCGTCATCGACGAAGCCGCCCTCCGACGGCCCGTCGGCGGCCGCGAGGTCATGCGCGGCCAACTCGAACGCCTCATCGACGCCACCAAACTCGCCAACATCACCCTCCAGCTGCTCCCCTTCAGCACCGGCGCCCATCCCGCCATGGCCGGCGCGTTCAGCATCCTGCGCTTCGGCGACCAAGAACTCCCCGACGTCGTCTACCTCGAACACCTCACCGGCGCCAGCTACCTGAACAAGCCCGACGACGTCGACCGGTACCTGCATGTGATGGAGAGCATCTGCCTGCGCGCCGCCGACCCCGAACAGACCCCTGAGCTGCTGCGGCGGCTCCTGGAGGAGCTGTGAGCGCCCCTCAGGCCAGCAGGTCGTCGAAGTCGCCGTCCTTGACCCCGGCCAGGAACGCGTCCACCTCGGCCTCGGTGAAGACCAGGGCCGGTCCCTGGGGGTGGCGGGAGTTGCGGATCGCGTACTCGGACCCGGGCAGCTTGGCCAGCTCGACGCAGTTCCCCTGGGCGCTGCTGCGGCCGCTCTTGCGCCACCGTGCCCCGGGGAGGTCGCCGGCCGGCACACCGTTGTACGACCTGGAGCCCTTCCCGTCAGGCGTCATCGCCGTTCCTCTCTGAGGGACCAATTGAGACGTTCGAGGCCTTCACTTGGCGCTTGCAGTTGCATCTGCACTTGGCATTGCGGATCATAGCCGAGTCAGGCCGGTTCCACGAATCGATGACCGCCGAGACGCTGCCAGGGGAGGGACATGGCAGAAACCAGGAACGGCACCGTGCTCGGGCGCGCCTTCCGGGCCATCCGCCGCCGCCCCGACGCGCCGGCCGAGGCGCCTCCCGCCCCGGCCGCCGCCAGCAGTCTCGGCGCCGCCGAGCAGGCCGCCCTGGCGCAACTGGACGCCGCTGACGGGTATGCCACCCGCTGGCCGGTCAGCCGGGCGGTGGCCCGCTCGCTGGCCAGCCGCCAGCTGGTGGTGATCGCCCCCGACTACGTCCTGCTCACCGAGGCCGGCCGCCGCGCCCTCACCGGCGACGCTACCGCCGCCGGCGGCGGCTAGCCCCTGGCCAGCCGGGACAGGCCAACCAGGCCGGCCCGGCTGGCCAGCTCGGCGGCCAGGGGACGGCTGGCGTCGACCAGCGCGGCCAGGTCGTGGCCGACCAGCCCCCCGTCCGCGACTCGCCGGACCCCGTCGACCCAGACGTCGGCCACGTCACTGGGCGAGGTGCAGTAGACGACCTGCTGGCGGGGGTCGTGGACGTTGGCCAGCCCGGGCCGGTCGCCCCGCAGCCGGACCACGTCGGCCCGCCGCCCTGGCTGCAGCGACCCCAGCTCCCCGTCCAGCCCGAGCGCCCGCGCTCCCTCCAGGGTCGCCATGGTGAGCACGTCGGTGGCGGTCGCGGCCCGCGGGTCGAGCCGGGCCACCTTCTGCAGCAGGGCGGCCGCCTTGACCGCCTCCAGCATGTTCTGGCTGTCGTTGGAGGCGGCCCCGTCGGTCCCGATCCCGACCGGGATCCCGGCCCCGCGCAGCGCGGCCAGGGGGCACACCCCCGACCCGAGGATCATGTTGGCCACCGGGTTGTGGACCACGGTGGCCCCGGCCCGGGCCAGGGCGGCGATGTCGGTCTCCCGAACCCAGATGCAGTGGGCGGCCAGCACGGGCACGTCCAGCAGGCCCACCTCGGCGGCCCGCGCGACGGTGGTCCGGCCCCAGCGCAGGCCGGCCTGGACGACCTCCTCGCGCACCTCGGCCAGATGGGTGTGGACGGCCCAGCCCCGGTCGCGGGCCAGCCTGGCCGAGGCGGCCAGCAGCTCGTCGCTCTGGCCGAGCACGGTCCCGACCCCGAGGCGGAAGCCGACCAGGTCGCTGGCCGCGCACCGGTCGGCCAGGGCCTCGTGCTCGGCGAGGAATTCCGCCACGGGCCGGCGGTCGGCCTCGGCGGTGTCCTCGGGCCCGAACGCGACCACCCCGCGCAGCCCCATCGCCTCCAGGCCGTCGACCACCCCCAGGCTGGCCAGCGAGCCCATGTTGGTGTGGCAGAACATGTCGCTGACGCAGGTCGCCCCGGACAGCAGCAGCTCGGCCCCCTTGAGCATGGCTCCGACCCTGGCCATCTCCCTGGTCAGGTGCCGCCCGGCCGGGCCGACGATCCGGTCGATCCATTCCAGCAGGGTCAGGTCCTCGCCCATCCCGCAGAGCAGCGCCTCCGACAGATGGGTGTGGGCGTTGACCAGCCCGGGCAGGACCACCCCGTGGTCGTCGCCGGTCACCTCGGCGCCGGGGAAGTGGGCGGCCAGCTCCTCGAACGGCCCGACGGCCAGGACCTCGCCGCCGGCGAAGGCGACCGCCCCGCCCTCGAGGTCACCGGCCGGCCCCATGGTCAGGACGTAGCGGCCGCGGACGATGCTGATCGGTGCCACGGCGACTCCTCGGACGGGTGGGGGAGCGGTTGACACCGCCTTCGAGGCCAGGGAACTATTGCTCCAGCAGCCCCCAATTTACAAAGTTGCCTGAGATGTGCCCTAGGTTCGGCATTGCAGCGATGAGCGAGCGGAAGCGGGCGCTGGCCTAGTTGGCCGGATCGAGCGCTGTTGATGCTTCGTCCATCCCGACGCAGACGGCGCCACTCCTGACGTTCGCGGACGTCAGCAAACGCTTCCGGGACGGCACGGTCGCGCTCGACGGCGCCGACTTCCGGGTCGGCAGCGGCGAGTTCGTCAGCGTGGTCGGCCCCTCGGGCTGCGGCAAGAGCACCCTGCTGCGGATCGCGTCGGGGCTCAGCGACGTCAGCGGCGGGAAGGTGCAGGTCGAGACGGACAAGATCGGCTACGTGTTCCAGGACCCGACCCTGCTGCCGTGGCGGACCGTCCAGGCCAACGTCGAGCTGTTCTCGGAGCTGCGCGGCCTGCCCAAGGAGGAGCGCCGGCGGCGCGCGGAGGCCGCCCTGGAGCTGGTCGGGCTGAGCGAGTTCTCCGGCCACCGGCCCCGGGCCCTGTCCGGCGGCATGCGGATGCGGGTGTCGCTGGCCCGCTCCCTGACCTTGGAGCCCGAGCTGTTCCTGTTCGACGAGCCGTTCGGCGCCCTGGACGAGATCACCCGGGAGCGGCTCAACGACGAACTCCTCCAGCTCTACCTCACCCAGCGGTTCACCGCCCTGTTCGTCACCCACTCGGTGATGGAGGCGGTGTTCATGTCGACCCGCGTCCTGGTCATGTCCGGCCGCCCGGGCCGGGTGCTCGGCGACTACGCGGTCCCCTTCGAGTACCCGCGCTCGCCCCGGCTCCGCTTCGACGAGCAGTTCGCCCGCCTGGCCGGCAAGGTGTCGGGCCTGCTCCGGGGGGGCGGGTGAGCATCGACACCGGCTTCAGCGGCCCGGACGAGGCCACCGCCCAGGGACCGGTCACGGCCACCTCGCGGGTGGCGCCGTCGGGCCGCGGGCGCTGGCTGGCCTTCTGGGGGCCCCCGGCGGCGGTGCTGCTGGCCTTCCTGGCCATCTGGTACGGGGTCAGCTACCTGCTGCTGGACCCGCGGCGCCGGTTCCTTGTCCCCCCGCCCCACGAGGTCATCAAGGTCAGCTTCTTCGACCCGTTCAACCTCAAGGAGCTGATGGGCGCCCTGTGGCTGTCGACCCGGGTCGCCTTCATCGGCCTGGCCATCTCCATCGTGATCGGCCTGGTGATGGCCGTGGCCATGAACCGGGCCAAGTGGATCGAGCGCTCGCTGTATCCCTACGCGGTCCTGACCCAGACCATCCCCATCCTGGCCATGGTGCCGCTGTTCGGGTTCTGGTTCGGCTTCGGCAACTTCAGCCGGACCCTGGTCGTGGTGCTGTTCTGCATCTTCCCGATCGTGGCCAACACCCTGTTCGGGCTCCAGTCGGTGCAGCGCGAGCATCACGACCTGTTCACCCTGCACGGGGCCAGCCGCATGACCCGGCTGTGGAAGCTGGAGTTCCCGGCCGCCCTACCCTCGGTCTTCACCGGCCTGCGGATCGCCGCCGGGCTGGCGGTGATCGGGGCGATCGTCGGCGACACCTTCTTCAAGCAGGGGGAGCCCGGAATCGGGATCCTGATCGACCGCTACCAGTCCCGGTTGCAGTCCGAGCAGATGGTTGGCGCGATCATCCTCTCCTCGCTGCTCGGCATCGTCGTCTTCTGGTTGTTCGGGTTCCTGGCCCGCCGGGTGGTGGGCGGCTGGCACGAGTCCGCCGGCGGGCCAGACACATAGCTACCAGCACGGAGGGAGCAGAGGTGCGAAGACTTCGTCTCGGCATGATCGTCCTGCTGGCGGCGGCCCTGGCCGCCACCGGGTGCACGGGAGGCGGCGGCGACACGCCGTCCTCGACGCCCGGCTCGGGGGCGGGCTCCGCGACGCCGGCGGCGACGGGCACCGACCGGCTCAACCTGCGCGACGTGTGCCCTCAGACGATCGTGGTCCAGACCGACTGGTTCCCCGAGACCGAGTACGGGGTCTACTACCACATGCTCGGCCCCAACCCGAAGGTGGACACCAAGAACGACATCGTCAACGCCCCGCTGGTCGCCGAGGGCAAGGACACCGGGGTGCGGCTGGAGATCCGCTCGGGCGGGCCGGCGACCGGCTTCAAGCTGGTCTCCGAGCAGATGTACACGGACAAGAGCATCATGCTCGGCCAGGTCAACACCGACGAGGCGATCCGCTTCGCGAAGGAGCAGCCCACCCTGGCCGTGGCCGCCCCCATGGAGATCAGCCCGTTCATGATCATGTGGGACCCGAAGACCTACCCGCAGTTCAACATCATCGCCGACATCGGCCAGACCGACGCCAAGGTCCGGTACTTCAAGGGCGACACCTATATGGAGTACCTGGTCGGCTCCGGGATCATCCGCCGCAGCCAGCTCGACGACACCTACGACGGCTCGCCGGAGAAGTTCTACGACGCCAAGGGCAAGATCACCCAGGCCGGGTTCGCCACCTCCGAGCCGTACCTCTACCGGACCGACCCCAGGTGGGGCCGGCCGCTGAACTTCGCCCTGGTCAACGACACCGGCTACCCGATGTACCCGCAGGCGCTGTCCATCCGCGCCGGCGACGAGCAGAAGCTGGCGCCCTGCCTGAAGAAGCTGGTGCCGATCGTCCAGCGGGCCCAGATCGACTTCGTGAACAACCCCACCAAGACCAACGGCCTCATCATCGACCTCGTCACGCAGTACCACAGCGACCTCTGGAGCTACAACGAGGGCATGGCCAAGTTCGCCCTGCAGCAGATGGAGCGTGAGTTCATCAGCGACGGCCCGGACAGGACCCTTGGCAACTTCGAGGTCGGGCGGGTCCAGCGGATGATCGACATCGTGACCCCGATCCTCGCCGGGCAGCGGGCCCCGATCAAGGAGGGCCTCACACCCCAGAACCTGTACACCAACGACTTCATCGACCCCGGCATCGGCATAGGAGTGACCGCCTCATGACCGCCAGGATCGCGCCGTCGCTGCAGGCCGACCGCATCCCCCTCGAGCAGATCCCCGTCGTTGACTTCGAGCCGTTCCGCACCGGCGGGCCCACCGAGCGCAAGCAGGCCGCCCTGGAGCTGGCGGGCGCCTTCCGCAACGTCGGCTTCGCCTACCTGGGCGGCCACGGCGTGCCCCAGGAGCTGATCGACCGGACCTTCGCCGAGGCTGGCCGGTTCTTCGCCCTCCCGCCGGAGAAGAAGGCCGAGGTCGCGGTGGAGAAGTCGGCCTGCGACCGGGGCTGGTTCGACCTCGGCATGGAGAACCTGGACCCGGACAAGCAGGAGGAGGGCGACCTCAAGGAGGGCTACCGGATCGGCAACGACCTCCCGCCCGACCACCCCCTGGTCCAGAAGGGCGTGCCGTTCCACGGGCCGAACCAGTGGCCGACCGACGTGCCCGGGTTCCGGGAGACCATGGAGGAGTACTTCGGGGCCGTCCACGGCCTGGCCCGGCAGGTCACCCACGCCATCGCCATGGCCCTGGAGCTGCCCGAGGACTACTTCGACAACTGGTTCCGGACCCCGATGGTGATCATGAGCCCGCTCCACTACCCGCCCCAGGGAAGCTCCGAGGAGGGGGAGATCAGCGAGGCGCGGATCGGCGCCGGGGCCCACTCCGACTACGGCTGCCTGGCCCTGCTGGCCCAGGACGACCGCGGCGGGCTGCAAGTGAGAAACGCCGCCGGGCGCTGGATCGACGCCAAGCCGGTCCCCGGCACCTTCGTGGTCAACGTGGGCGACATGCTGGCCCGCTGGACCAACGACCTGTTCCCGCCGACCCTGCACCGCGTGATCAACACCTCGGGGGTGGACCGCCAGTCGATCCCGTTCTTCTACGACCCCGACGCCGCCGCCCCGGTCGAGGTCATCCCGACCGTCCTGGCCGAGGACGAGCAGCCCAAGTACCCGCCGACCACCTCCCTGGCCCACCTCCAGGAGCGGTTCGGCGCGACCCTGCCCTACCTGGACGAGTCCCTGACCGAGACCAGGAACTAGGTCCCGCCGCGGCGGAGGTCGGACAGCGGCCAGACGGCGGTCTTCACGTCCTGCTGGAGCTCGTCGGGGAACACCACCCGGAACTGGCCGCTGAGCCGCTGCTCGACCACCCCGGCGGCGGCGGCGTTCTGGTGGGCGGTGTCGAAGCGGACGCCGCTCCAGGGCATGATCAGGTCCTGGCCGGGGACGTCCAGGTTGAGCAGGGCGGCCCGGACCCGCTCGGGGTCGGTCGACCCGGCGCGGCCGACCGCCTCGGCCAGCGCGAGCACGGCCGTGAACGAGCCCGCCGCGACCTGGCTCATGGGCTGGCCGAACTGTTGCTCGTAGAGGTCCATGACCTGCTTGGCCGCCGGGTTGCGGCCGGCGACCTCCCGCGACCAGGCGGTGGCGGCGAACAGGCCGTTGGCGTCGGCCCCGGCGGCCCCGAAGGCGTCGGCGGCCACGAACCCGGGACCGAAGGCGAAGATGCCCTTGGGGGTGTAGCTGGCCTGGCCGAACGCCTTGGTCAGGGCGACGGCGTCGTCGGGGTTGGACGCGATCACGAACACGGCGTCGGGCTGCCGGGCCCGGACCCGCTGCACGGCCGCCACCGGGTCGCCACCGGAGGTGAAGGGGACCTTGTCCTCCTTCGCCATCGAGAAGCCGCCCTCGCCGGCCAGCTCCTGGGTGAGGTCGGCGAGCACGTTGCCCTGCTGGTCGTTGCTGAACACGGCGGCGACTCGCAGGCCGCTGCCGGCGATCCGGCCCAGGGCCGAGAAGAAGGCCTCGCCGAGCATCCGGTCGGTGGGCCCGGTGCGGAAGAACCACTCGACCCCGCGCTCGGTCAGGAGGTCGGCCGAGCTGTCGCCGTTGACGAAGGGGACCCGGAGCCGGTCCGCGCGCTGGCTGGCCACCTTGGTGACCTCGGTGTCGAAGGCCCCGACGAGCCCGGCGACCTTGTCCTCGCCGACCAGCTTGGAGGCCGCGTCCGCGCCCGTCTCCGGCTCGCCCCGGGTGTCCTCCCTGACGATGGTCAGCTTGATCCGACCCGCGTCGCCGGTGCCGAGCAGCGGGGTCGAGCCCTGCTCGCCGCTGACCAGGGCGGCCGCCAGCTCGGCCCCGTGCTGGGCCTGGATGCCCGCGGCCCGGCTCGGGCCGCTGGTCGGAGCCAGGACCCCGATCTTGACCTCGCCCAGCGAGGTGGGCTGGGCGGGCGGCGACTCCGAGGTGCAGCCGGCCATCGACAGGACGATCGCGACAAGCGTCGCTCCGGATACTACCCGCATGCGCAACATGTCGGTCAATACTCCCAGGCAGGGACGGATACGGTCGAGCTGGCTGAGTATAATCCGGCGCCAGCCGGCCTCCCGCCAGAGAGGTAGGGAATTCCAGGAAATGAAGACCTCCCCTTCGCCCGCCAGCGAGCAACGACGCCCGATCTTCCTCAGGGACTGGCGCGTCCGATCAAAGCTGATCGCCGTGCTGGTCATCCCTGCGGTGGCGTTCCTGGTGCTGTCCAGCTTCGGCATCGGCTCCCTGGTCCGCAACGCCCAGTCGTTCGAGGACGGGCGGAGGCTGGCCGACCTCGGCCGGCAGGTGACCGGCCTGGTCCACGAGCTCCAGGCCGAGCGCGACCTCAGCGGCGCCCTGATCGAGACACGCAGCGGCGGCCTGGAGGACGCCCTGGACCAGCAGCGGCAACGGGTCGACCGGGCGGTCACGGCCTACCGCGACGCCGAGGCGGCGCTGTACGACGACCTCGGCGACCGCCTGCAAGGCCGGTTCGACGCCGTCCGGTCGGACCTCGACAACCTCGGCGCCCTGCGCGAGTCCGTCGGCTCCCGGTCGCTGACCCGGCGGGCCATCGGCGACGAGTTCTCGCGGATGGTCGACCACCTCCTCGACCTCAACACCGAGATCGCCCAACCCGGTGGGGACCCGGACCTGGCCCAGTCGGTGGCCGCCCTCAACGACCTGTCCCGGGCCAAGGAGATCACCTCCCAGGTCCGCGGGATCCTGTACGCGCTCGCCTTCCGGGGACAGTTCGAGTTTGGCGGCTTCCAGGAGTTCTCGGGTCTGCTGGCCCAGCAGCAGACGGCCTTCGCCACCTTCCAGGCCGACGCCAGCGACGCCCAGCGCGCCCTGTTCGCCAGCACCGTCCAGGGCCAGGCCGTGCTCCAGGTCGACCGGATCCAGACCGGGGCCGTGCGCGGTCAGTCGCCCCAGAGCGTCGTGCCCGAGCAGTGGCTGGCCGCCAGCACCACCAACATGGAGCTGCTGCGCGAAGTCGAGTCGAGCCTGCTGGACGGCGTGATCGGCCAGAGCGGCGACCTCAGCAGCACCGCCCGGCGCGACGCGGTGCGCAACGTCCTGCTGATCGCCCTGATCCTGGGCATCGCCCTGCTGGCCCTGCTGGTGGTGGCCCGGTCCATGGCCCAGCCCCTGCAGCGGCTGCGGGCCGAGGCCATCGACATCGCCCAGCACCGGCTGCCCGACGCGGTCCAGCGGCTGCGGACCACCGAGTCCGGCGACCTCGACGTGGGCGTGGAGCCGCTCGGCATCACCTCGAAGGACGAGATCGGCCAGGTCGCCCGGGCGGTCGACGACATCCAGGAGGTGGCCGTGCGGCTGGCCACCGAGCAGGCGGCCCTGCGCCGCTCCATCGGCGACATGTTCACCAACCTGGCCCGTCGCTCCCAGACCCTGATCGACCGCCAGCTCGAGCTGATCGACGACCTGGAGCGCAACGAGACCGACCCCGACACCCTCGAGCACCTGTTCCGTCTCGACCACCTGGCCACCCGCATGCGCCGCAACGCCGAGGACCTGATCGTGCTCTCCGGCGCCGACACCGGCCGCCACTGGGTCCAGCCGATGCTGCTGGTCGACGTGGTCCGGGCGGCCGCGGCCGAGGTCGAGGAGTACCAGCGGGTCGAGCTCCTGCCCCTGGCCGAGCTCGAGGTCGCCGGCCACGCCGCCGTCGACGTCATCCACCTGCTGGCCGAGCTGGTCGAGAACGCCACCGCGTTCTCGCCGCCCAACACCAAGGTCCAGGTGGCCGGGCAGGCGGTGCCCCACGGCTACGTGATCGAGATCGAGGACCGCGGGCTCGGCATGAGCGACGAGGAGCTCATCCAGGCCAACGAACGCCTGGCCAACCCGCCCGAGATCGACTTCGCCCTCTCCCGGGTGCTGGGGCTGTACGTGGTCGGCCGGCTCGGCCAGCGCCATGGGATCAAGGTCCAGCTCCGCCACTCCTGGTACGGCGGGGTGACCGCCCTGACCCTGCTGCCCCACGCCCTGCTCGTCTGGCCCAAGGCCCCCCAGGCCATCCCCGAGCCGGTCCAGGCGGTCGTCCCCGGCCGGGGCGAGCTGCCGCCGCCCCAGCAGGCGGACGGGGCGCAGCGGCGGGTGGCGCCCGAGCCCCAGCCGGCGCCGCCGTCCGGCGACCACCTGCCGATCTTCGAGGCGGCCCGGTCGGACTGGTTCGTGACCGAGCCGGCCGAGCCGGCGCCCCTGCCGCTGCGCCAGCGCCAGAACGCCCGCGACGGCAACGGCCCGGCCCCGGGCCGGGGCGGGCCGCCTCCCGTCCCGCCGGTCGGGCCGCCCCCCGGCGGCGAGGACCCGCGGCGGCCGTTCCGTCCCGCGCCGGTTGCGCCGGCCGAGGCGCCCCGCCCCTCCCGGGGCGAGCCGGTCCGCCCTGAGCCGATCCGTGCCGACGAGGACGACGCGCCGCTCTACCAGGCCGAGCGGGCGCGGCTGCGCGAGCAGCCGCCGCCCCCGCCGGTCCCCCAGGCGCCGCCACCACCAGCGGCCGCGCCGATGACCGCCGCCGCCCCCGCCGAGGAGCCCGCCTACCGGCCGGCCTCGTTCGCCGACGCCGCGCCCCCGCCCGCCCCACCGCCGCCGCCGGCGGCGGCCGAGCAGGGGGAGCGGCTGACCCAGGCCGGCCTACCCCGGCGGGTGCCGAAGGCCAACCTCGCTCCGGGCATGGCCGCCGCCCAGCAGGCGGCCGGCGAGGGCGGCCAGGCGCCCCCGAGCCAGCCGGTCGGGCGCAGCCCCGACGAGGTCCGCAGCATGCTGTCCAGCTACCGCACGGGAATCGAGCGTGGACGAACCGTCGCCGGGGGGGCCGATCCCGGCAAACGGCCGCCTGACGCTCCCTAAGAGGGGGCGAGATGTCGCAACTGAGCGCCGATGCCCGCAACCTGAACTGGTTGGTCGGGAACTTCGCCAAGGCCACGCCCGGCGTGGCCCACGCCATGGTCATCTCGGCCGACGGCCTGCCGGTGGCGATCTCCGAGCGCCTTGACCGCCCGCGGGCCGACCAGCTCGCCGCCATCGGCTCCGGCCTGGCCAGCCTCACCGTCGGCGCCTCCCGGTGCTTCGGCGGCGGCCTGGTCAAGCAGTGCGTGGTGGAGATGGAAGGCGGCTTCATGTTCATCATGTCGATCAGCGACGGCTCCTGCCTCGCCGTCCTGGCCGCCACCACCTGCAACGTCGGCGTGGTCGCCTATGAGATGGCCGTCCTCGTCGCCCGCGCCGGCGACGTCCTCACTCCCAGCCTCCGTGCCGAGCTCCAGGCCACCCTGCCGTCGACATGAGCCGCTCCCGCCGACCCGAATGAGGCACCGGGATTGACCACTCCCGAAGACTCGCCAAGCGCCGGACGACGGCGGGTCCGGCCGTACGCCATGACCGGCGGCCGCACGCGGCCGGTCCACACCGAGCTGGAGATCGAGGCGCTGGTCTCGACCACCTCGCTGGGGGAGCGCTCACCCAAGCTCACCGTGGAGCAGCGGGCCATCGCCGCCTTGTGCCGCGACATCCTCTCCATCGCCGAGATCTCGGCCCGCCTCGACCTGCCCCTCGGGGTCACCCGGGTGCTGGTCGGCGACATGGCCGACGAGGGCATGGTGATGGTCCACCGGCCCACCCAGGGGGCCGACCGGCCCGATCTGGCGCTGCTGGAGCGGGTGCTGTACGGGCTGCGGTCGATCTGACCCGTCCCCGAACCCCGCGTGATGGTTGACAGGCTCTTCGCGCCTGGGCAAACCTTTAGGTCGCTTCTGTCCTGAGTGTGCGCTGATGATCCGTCCAGCCCACTTCGATCCGTCCTTGAGAGGTAGGCACATGCGCAACGTTCGCGTACGCCTGATGCTCACCGCGGTCGCGGTCCTGGCACTGACCGCCGCCGGCTGCGGTGGTGGGGGGGACGATGAGGGAGCCACGCAGGCGCCGGCGGCCACCGCCCCCGCAGGGGATGCGGTCAACCTGTCCGAGGTCTGCCCCAACCCGATCGTGATCCAGACCGACTGGGACCCCGAGTCCGAGTACGGCGTCTACTACCACCTGCTCGGGCCCAACCCCAAGATCGACACCAAGAAGAAGCTCGTCTCGGGGCCGCTGGTCGCGCAGGGCAAGGACACCGGGGTCCAGGTCGAGGTCCGCACCGGCGGGCCCTCGATCGGCTTCGAGCCGGTGTCCTCCCAGATGTACAAGGACCCCGACATCACCCTCGGCCAGGTCAGCACCGACGAGGCCATCCGCTTCTCGGACAAGCAGGCGACCCTGGGCGTGATGGCCCCCATGGAGATCAGCCCGTTCATGATCATGTGGGACCCGGCGACCTACCCGCAGTTCAACACCATCGCCGACATCGGCAAGACCGACACCAAGGTCCTCTACTTCGAGGGCGACACCTACATGGCGTTCCTGACCGGCACAGGCGTCCTCAAGAAGTCGCAGGTCGACGGGTCCTATGACGGCAAGCCGGGCAACTTCGTGGCCGCCGACGGCAAGGTCGCCCAGGCCGGGTTCGCCACCTCCGAGCCCTACATCTACGAGCACGAGGTCCGCCAGTGGGGCAAGCCGGTGAAGTACGCCCTGGTGAACGAGGCCGGCTACCCGTTCTACCCTCAGGCCCTGTCGATCCGGGCCGCCGACAAGGAGAAGCTCGCCCCCTGCCTGAAGAAGCTGGTCCCGATCATCCAGCGGGCCCAGGTCGACTACCTGGCCAACCCGGCCGAGACCAACAAGCTCGTGCTCGAGCTGGTCAAGCAGTACAACGACGGCTGGGTGTACACGGAGGGGCTGGCCAACTACGCCATCGAGAAGATGCGCTCGGACTTCGTCAAGAACGGGTCCGACCAGACCCTCGGCAACTTCGACAACGCCCGGGTGCAGCGGATGATCGACATCGTGACCCCGATCTTCACCGCCCAGAACCAGCCGCCCAAGGCGGGGCTCAAGCCCGAGGACATCGCCACCAACGAGTTCATCGACCCGAGCATCGGCGTCAAGACCTAGACGACCGCCGACCATAAGGGTTGACCGGATGATGACATTGGTGTAGTTACAGAGTTGTAGTTAAACTGTAACGTTACCTTGCCCGCCTCACGCGCGTACGGGCGACGCAGGGAGTGCCAGTGCAGCAACCGGTCGCCGGACGCGGCGACGAAGGACGGGGAGGGCCGCAGCCGGTCGGTGCCGCCCTCGGCGCCGCCATGGTCGACCTCCTGGCCCGGTCCGACCCGGCCGCCCGCCGGCTGCTCGGCCGGGTCGAGCGCCCCCTGGCCCGCCTGTGGCTGGCCGCCTGGCTCCCTGACGCCCCCGACGGGACCCGGGTGGAGCCGAACTGCAAGATCGGCCCCTACCGGGTCGACTTCCTGGTCCTGCCCCGGGTGGTGGTCGAGATCGACGGCGAGGGGCCGGTCAGGACCAGCACCGACCAGGTCGTGCGGGAGCGCCGCCGCGACCGCTACCTGGTCGCCCAGGGCTACGCCGTGCTCCGCTTCGCCGGCGACGAGGTCTTCACCAACCCCTGGCGCTGCGCCGCCGAGGTCCGCGACTACCTCCTCGGCCGCCGGGTCGCCGGCCTGGAGGGCGCCTAGTTGAGCCCGTCGCGCAGGATGGCCACGATCACCCGGAGGATCAGGACGGTGGCGCAGAACAGGCCGAAGTAACCGAAGAACTGGAACAGGGAGGTGTCGCCGGTGAACGGCGGGCCGCCCCGGGTGCCCAGCAGCATCACCGACAGCACCCCCACCAGCCCGCCCAGGCCGGCCAGGACGACCCGGTTGAGCAGCCGGGTGACGGTGCGGACGTCCTCGGCGTCGGAGAACAGCCGCACCCTGGCCTGGAGGTCGCCGCGCTGGACGAGGGTGGCGATGCGGTCGAGCTGGCGGGGGGTACGGCGCAGCAGCAGGGCCAGGCTGCCCAGCTCCCGGCGGGCCAGCTCCTCCAGCGACCCCGGGGCCAGGCTGGCCCTGGCCCACTCGGCGGCGATCTGCTCGGCGGCCTCGATGACCAGGTAGCCGGGGGACAGGGTGGTGAGGGTCCCCTCCAGGGTGACCAGGGCCCGGAAGAAGGTGGAGAACTCCGGCGGCAGGTTGATCCCGAAGGCGAAGAACAGCTGGAGCAGGTCGTTGAACATGGCCGCGCTGGGGGCGGACCCGGCGGCCAGGTGCCTGCTCATGAAGCGGGCCAGGGCCCGCTCCAGCTGGTCGTCGTCGAAGTGGCGGCGGAGGGTGGCGACCTCGAGCACGGCCGACCGCAGCAGCCCGGCGTCGCGCTGCTGGACGGCGACCAGCATCTCGCGCATCGAGGCCTGCTGGAGCGGGTCGAGCCGGCCGGTGGCCCCGAAGTCGATCAGCCCGAGGCGGCCGTCGGCCAGCACGAGCACGTTGCCGGGGTGGGGGTCGGCGTGGAAGCGGCCGTCGACCAGCATCTGGCGGAGGCTGGAGCGCAGCAGGGTCTCGGCCAGCCGGGCCCGGTCGAGGCCGAGGGCGTCGATCCGCTCGACCTCGCGGACGCTGACTCCGTCCAGCCACTCCATGACCAGGATCCTGGCGGTGGACAGCTCGGTGTGGACGACCGGCACGTGCACCCGGTCGTCGTCGGTGAGGCCGGCGATCTCGGTGGCGTTGCGGGCCTCGAGCCGGAAGTCGAGCTCCTCGCGCAGCCGGTCGGCGAACTCCTCGGCCAGGTCGGTCACGTGGTAGTCGGCGCCCCAGGTGGTGCGGGTCTCGGCCACCCGGGCCAGCTCGGCCAGGACCAGCAGGTCGCGGTCGACCGCCTCGGCGATGCCCGGCCGCTGGACCTTCACGACCACCGCCTCGCCGCCGCGCAGCCGGCCCCTGTAGGCCTGGGCGATCGAGGCGGCGGCGATCGGCTCGGGGTCGAGGGAGGCGAACACCTCGTCGACGGGCCGGCCCAGCTCGGCCTCGAGCAGCTCCCGCACCGCGTCCGGCGGGGCCGGGGCGACCTGGTCCTGGAGGCGGCTCAGCTCGGCCACCACCCCGGCCGGGAGCAGGTCGGCGCGGGTCGACAGGACCTGGCCGAGCTTGACGAACATGCCGCCGCACTCCTCGAGGGCCTGGCGCAGGCGCCGGGCGGCGGGCGCGGCCGGGGGCGCGGCCGCCTCCTCGCCGGCCGGCCGGCCGAGGCCGAGCAGCGGCCCGAAGCCGTACCTCACCGCGATCCCGGTGATCTGGGCGTAGCGGGACAGCCGTTGGCTGGAGCGGCGGACCGCCCGCAGCGGGTGGGGGACCGACACCAGGCCGCGCTGGGCCCGCGCCAGGGCGCCCGGCTTGGCCAGCAGCTCGGCCCAGACCGTGGCCGACATGGTGAACACGGCCGCGAACACCCACAGGTTGCGGGTGAACCCCGGGGCGCTGGTGTCGCCGGAGGCGATGGCCAGCGACAGGGCGAGGGCGGCCAGCCATCCGGCAACCCCGGCGAGCAGGGTGCCCGCCAAGGACCGCGACACCCCGAGCAGGCGGCCGGCGAGCCAGGCGATCCCCAGGATCACCGGAAGCGACAGCACCAGGTTCCAGCCGAGCACCGCGTCCATCTGCCCCCCTCGACACCGGCCGGGCCGGCCCTGGGCCCTGGCGCTGGGCTGCAGTATGGGCCAGCGGGGCCGCGCCGCCCAGCGGCGCGATGCAGCCGATCAGGTCAAAGGCCGGAGGTGGAGCGGGGGTAGGCGACCTCGGGGTCGGTGGCCACGTTCACCAGGTAGGGGACCCCGGCGTCGAACGCCCGGCGCAGGGCCGGCCCGAGCTCGCCCGGGGAGGTGACCAGCTCGCCGGCGGCTCCGAGGGCCTCGGCGACCCGGTCGTAGCGGCACTGGGGCTGGAGGTCGGCGGCCACGTCGTAGCCGTAGAGCATCCGCATGGGGTGCTTCTCCAGCCCCCAGATGCCGTTGTTGCCGCAGACGATCACCACCGGCAGCCGGTGCCGGACGAGGGTGTCCACGTCCAGCAGCGAGAACCCGGCCGCGCCGTCGCCGAGCAGCAGCACGACCTGGGCCGACGGCCGGGCCAGGCGGGCGGCGACCGCGTAGCCGAGCCCGGTGCCGAGGCAGCCGTAGGGCCCGGGGTCGAGCCAGTTCCCCGGCCGGGCCGGCTCCACGAACCGCCCGGCGAACGAGACGAAGTCGCCCCCGTCGCCGATGACCACGGCGTCGTCGGCCAGCACCCGCCGCAGCTCGCCGTAGACCCGGGCCGGGTGGATGGGGTCGGCGTCGCTCTCCAGCAGCTCCCGGTCCGCCTCGGCGGCCGCCCGCGCCTGGTCGCGCAGCCGCTCCAGCCACGGCCCGGTGCCCGGCGGGGTGGTGTCCGCCTCGACCAGCCCGTCGAGGATGCGGGCGAGGTCGCCGGCCACGCTGCCCGCCAGCTCCACGTGCCCGGCCACCTGCCCGGGGGCGTCGGCCAGGTGCACCACCCTGGCCGGCGGGCCGCCGCCACGTCCCCCGAAGCTGCCGTACCCGAGCCGGAAGTCGAGCGGCGCCCCGGCCACCACCACCAGGTCGGCCGCCCCGAAGGCGAGCGACCGGGCCCGGGTCACCAGCAGCCCGTCGCCACCCGGGGCGAGGATCCCGCGCCCCTGCCCGTTGGCCACCACCGGCAGTTGCAGGCCCTCGGCGAGCCGCCGGGCCGCGTCCTCGGCCCGGTCGGCCCAGATGTCCGAGCCGAGCACCAGCACCGGCCGCTCCGCCTCGCCGAGGAGCCGGGCCACGGCGGCCAGGTCGTCCGGGTCGGGCTCGCGGGCCGCCGGGGGAGCGGGGTCGGGGATGTCGGTGGTGGCCTGGGAGAACATCGCCTCCAGGGCGATGTCCAGGAACACCGGCCCCCGGTGGGGGGCGGCGGCCAGGTCGAGCGCCCACCCGACCCGCCCGGGGACCTCGGCGACGTCGCCGACCGTCCCGGCGTGCTTGGTCACGGTGGCCACCAGCGGGGGATGGTCCAGCTCCTGGAGGCTGCCGGCGCCCCAGCGCCCGGTCGGCGCCCTGCCGCCGAGCACGAGCACCGGCGACCCGTTGAAGTGGGCGGTGGTGATGGCGCTGATCCCGTTGGTCACCCCGGGCCCGGCCGTCAGCACCGCCAGCCCGGGACGCCGCAGGAGCTTGGCCGTGCACTCGGCGGCGAACACCGCCGTCTGCTCGTGCCGCACGTCGACCAGCCGCAGCGGCGGGTCGCCCTTGACCGCCCCGTCGTACAGCGGGAACACATGCCCTCCGGAGAGGGTGAACATCTCCTCGATCCCGTGGCGCCGAGCCACCGCCACCGCCAGGCCCCCGCCGTGCCCCTCCAGGGTCGTCCCGCCCACCGTCACCTCCATGCCCGGTCCGGTCCAGTATGCGCACGCGCCCCACTTCCGGCCGATCCTGCCGGCTGGGCGGCGACCGGTCCCCTCTGGCACCCTGCTCGCCGTGACCCAACCGCCGCGTCCCCGGTTCGCCGCGCGCCACCCCCTGACCGCCGTGCTGGCCGCCCTCCTGCTGTCCCCACCCCAGGCCGCCCCACCCCCACCCCAGGACGTATCGCACCCGACCCAGGACGCACCGCCCCCGACCCGCAGCGTCCGGCCCCCGACCCAGGGCATGCCGAC
>DASZON010000323.1:0-2636 GCA_035550755.1 Actinomycetota bacterium
GATGAGCGCCCGGCCCGGCCCACGGGCGGCCAGGAACAGGGCCGCGGTCCCGGCCAGGGCGACCAGCTCGAGCAGGACCATGGCCAGCCACAACGGCAGGGCCCCGGCCGACACCCGCTCGCCGAGGAGCAGCATGACCAGGTCGCTCGGGACCGGGACGGGCACCCCGGCCTCCATGACCACCAGCAGCCCGAGCAGGCCGGGAACCCCGCCGCCGCTCCCGGCGCCGGCCGCCACGCCCAGAAGGGCCCGTCCGCCAGCCATCTCACCTCTCCGTTCGCCGGGACCGCCCCGGCGGTTCAGCAGCCTACGGTCGAAGCCGCGCCCGGGCCCGGCGCATCCCGGCCAGCCACCGGTCCCGGTCGGCGGCCCGCCGGCGCTCGAACTCGGCGACCTCGGGATGGGGCAGGATCAGGAATCGCCCATCGGCCAGCCCGGCCACCACCGCGTCGGCGACCTGCTCGGGCTCGAGCAGGGCCCCGGCGGCCAGCACCGAGGAGCCGGCGCCCATCCCCTCGGTCATGGCCGTTCGCACCCCCTGCGGGCACAGGCACGACACCGCGACCCCGGCGTCGCCCCAGCGGATGGCCAGCCACTCGGCCAGGGCGACGGTGCCGTGCTTGGTCACGCTGTAGGGAGCGCTGTCCATGTTGGTCAGCAACCCGGCCGCCGAGGCGGTCAGCAGCAGCTGCCCCCGGCCCCTGGCCGCCATCCGGGGGAGCAGCTCCCGGGCCACGTGCACGTGGGCGAGCACGTGCACGGCGAACGACCGCTCCCAGTCGCCGCCGTCGCCCAGGTCCAGGCCCAGCGCCACCCCGGCGTTGGAGCACCACAGGTCGACCGGCCCGAGCTCCTCCTCGACCCGGCCGACCAGCCCGGCCACCGCCGCCGGGTCGGTCACGTCCAGCCCGACCCCGAGCGCCGTCGGGCAGCCGAGCCCGGCGGCCACCGCCTCGGCCCCGGCCCGGTCGAGGTCGGCCACGACCACGCCGGCGGCCCCTTCGGCCGCGAACCGCTCGGCCAGGGCCCGGCCGATCCCCCGCGCCCCGCCGGTGACGACCGTGACCGCCCCCTGTAGGTTCATGGCATGCAACGCTACGGCATCACCATCCCCTTCGACGGCATCCCCCTGGCCGGCCAGCGTGACCTGGTCGCGGCCCTCCCCGACCTCGGCTACACCGACGTCTGGTCCTCGGAGGTGGACGGCGCCGACGCCTTCACCCCGCTGGTCCTGGCGGCCGTGTGGGCGCCGGCGCTGCGGCTGGGCACGGCCGTCGCCCCGGCGTTCACCCGTGGCCCGGCCACCCTGGCCCAGTCCGCCGCCGCCCTGGCCGCGGCCGCCCCCGGCCGGGTCGCGATCGGCATCGGCGCCTCCTCGGAGGTGATCGTCGAGCGCTGGAACGGGATCCCGTTCGACCGCCCGCTCCAGCGGGTCCGGGACACGGCGCGGTTCCTGCGGGCCGCCCTCTCGGGGCAGCGGGTGACCGAAGGCTACGAGACCTTCGCGGTCGACGGGTTCCGCCTGAGCCTGGTCCCCGACCCGCCGCCCCGGCTGCTGGTCGCCGCCCTCCGGCCGCAGATGCTGCGGCTGGCCGGCCGCGAGAGCGACGGCGCCATCCTCAACTGGCTCGCCCCCGGCGACGTCGCCACCGTCACCCCCCACGTCCACGCCGCCGGGCCGGGCAGGGAGATCGCCGCCCGCATCTTCGTCGCCGCCACCGGCGACACCGACGTGGCCCGCGGGATCGGCCGCCGCGCCCTGGCCGCCTACCTGAACGTGCCCGTGTACCGCGCCTTCCACGAGTGGCTGGGCCGCGGCGAGCGCCTGGCCCCGATGTGGCGGGCGTGGGCGGCCGGCGACCGCAAGGGCGCGCTGGCCGCCCTCGACGACGAGCTGGTCGACGAGCTGGTCGTCCACGGCGCTCCCGAGGCCTGCCGCGAGCGGGTCCTCCAGTACGCCGAGGCCGGGGTCCACACCCCGATCCTGGCCCTGCTGCCGACCGGCGGCGACCTGCCCGCGACCGTCCGGGGCCTCGGCCCGGCCGACGGCTGAGTCCGGGGCCGGCGGCTAGAGGGTGAGGCCGCCGTCGACCGGCAGCACCGCCCCGGTCACGTACGCCCCGGCCCGGCTGGCCAGGTACCGCGCCGCCCCGGCCATGTCGTCGGGCCGCCCGATCCGCCCCAGCGGGGTCGCCGCCGCGATCTCGTCCCCGGCCCGCCGCAGGGTCTCGGCCATCATCTTCGACTCGAACGGCCCGGGCGCGATCGCGTTCACCGTGATCCCCCGCGGCCCCAGCTCCTTGGCCAGCACCCGGGTCAGCTGATGCAGCCCCGCCTTGCTGGCCGAGTACGCGTAGGTCGGCCACGGCGGCGCCCGCAGCCCGTCGATCGACCCGACGTTGATCACCCTCGCCGGGTCCCCCGGCGCCGCCCCCGCCTCCAGCAGCGGCAGCATCGCCCTGGTCAGGAAGAACGGCCCCTTGAGGTTGAGGTCCAGCACCTTGTCCCAGGCCGCCGCCGGGTACTCCTCCAGCGCCGCCCCCCAGGTCGCCCCGGCGTTGTTGACCAGCACCTGCACCGCCCCCTCCCGCTCCCCCACGGCCCCGGCCAGCCCCCGGCACCCCGCCTCGGACGAC
>DASZON010000324.1:0-4956 GCA_035550755.1 Actinomycetota bacterium
GTCGTCGGCCTGTCCGGCCTCCTGGAGACCCCCGAGATCGTCGACCTCGTCTCCACCCTGCGCGTGGTCGCCGACCCCGGCGCCAACGTCGCCCTGGCCCGCCTCCTGCTCGGGCCCCGCTGGCGGATCGGCCACCGGCACCTGGTCCGGCTGGCCCGCTGGGCCTCCCGGCACAACTGGGGCCTCAAGGACGAGCTCCCCGGCGAGGACCCCGACCCCGGCGACGTGAGCTTCGCCCTCGCCGAGGCCCTCGACCACCTGGACGAGGTCGAGGGCCTGGACGAGGAGGCCCGCGCCCGGCTCGACGACTTCCAGGAGGAGCTGCGCGAGCTGCGCACAGCCGCCCGCGGGCCCCTGCTCGACCTGGTCCAGACCATCCTGGAGCGCACCGGCGTCTGGGCCGAGCTCGAGGCGTCGAGCGACCGGCGGGCCACGACCGCCCGCCAGAACCTGGCCACCTTCCTGGACCGGGTGGCAGCGTTCGCCCCCGTCCAGGGCGACCCGTCCCTGCCCGCGTTCCTCGCCTACCTCGACGCCGTCGAGGACGCCTCCGAACCGGTCGAGGCCGTGCAGCCGGCCCCGGTGGACTCGGTCAAGCTGATGACCGTCCACATGGCCAAGGGCCTGGAGTTCCCGGTCGTCGCGGTGGCCGGCCTCTCGGCAGGCACCGGCAAGGACGGCGCCCCACGGTACGGGATCTTCCCCGACGCGCGGGTCGCCGACCCCCGCCGCGCCCAGGGCTTCCCCTATGAGCTGCGGGAGGACGCCGGCCACCTGCCCCGCTTCGCCGGCAACGCCCGCGCGTTCCGTGGCGAGCTGGAGGAGCGCGCCCTCGAGGACGAGCGGCGGCTGTTCTACGTCGCCGTGACCCGGGCCAAGCAGCTGCTCGTGCTCACCTCGGCGTGGTGGTACCAGGGGTCGGAGAAGATCCCGAAGGGCCCGGGGCCGTTCTGGAAGGAGGCGGCCGACCACCCGGCGGTCGACGTCCTGCTGCAAGCCGAACGGCCCGAGACCAGCCCCCTCACCGAGCGGCTCCGGGAACGGGTCAGCTGGCCGCCCGACGGCCGACGTGCCGAGGACCGGGACGACCCGGTGTTCCCCGAAGGCCTCGCCCGGGCGGTCGAGCTGGAGCGCGCCACCCCGGGGACCCTGGAGGCCCGGGTGCCCCCGGGCCAGGCCGACGCCTTCCGGTCAGCGGCCGAAGCCGGACGGCACCTCCTCTTCGCCGCCCGGGTGGACCCGGCGGCCGCCCGGGTCGAGCCGCCGCGGATCCTGTCGGTCAGCCAGGTGCTCACCTACGCGCGTTGCCCACGAGACTTCTACTGGTCGGTGGTCCGGCCCCTGCCGTTGCCGCCCAAGCCGGCGGCCCGGCTCGGCATCGTGATCCACCGCCTCCTGGAGCGGCGGGCCCGCAGCCTCCCCGACCTCCTGGACACCGACGACCTCGCCGGCGACGCTCCCGGTGGCCTCGCCCCACCCGAGCTGGTCGAGGTGGCCACCCGCAACTTCGCTGCCACCCGCTACGCCGACCTGCCCCCGCCCGAGGCCGAGGTCGGTGTCGTCCTCCGCGTCGGCCCCTGGGTGATCCGCGGCCGCATCGACGCCATCTTCCGCCAGGGCTCCGAGGTCGAGCTGGTCGACTGGAAGACCGGCCGCCTGGTCGAGGACGCGACCGGGGAGCTGGACCAGCTCACCGTCTACGCCCTCGCCCTCCGCGCCCTGGGCGGGCTCCCCGGGAACCGCTGCACGGTCTCCTACTGCTACCTGGGCGGGGACCGGCCGGTGATCGACACGACCACCCTCGGCCCCGCCGACCTGGACGGCCAGCGGCAGCTGCTGGAGGCGACCCTGGCCGCCCTCGAGCAGGGCGACTACCAGCGCGCCTGCCGCCGCCCCGACTGCGAGTCCTGCCGCCGCAACCTCGGCGCCCCACCCCCGCCCCCCACCCCCGGGCCAACCGCGTTCCCGCCGACGCGGTGAGCGCGAGCTGTCATGAACGCAGCCGGAGCGAGGTGAACCCAGACCATGGCACCCCAGCATCCCGAAGGGGCCGAGCGTCCTGAAGCAACCGGGGACATCCGCGCCCGGATGCGTCGTGGCCTCCTCGCCGCCATGAAGGCTCGGGACCAGCAGGCCGTCGCGGCCCTACGGTCGGCGCTGGCGGCCATCGACAACGCCGAGGCGATCGAAAACGACAAGGTGGTCTATGACGACGCGATCGATGACTACGTGGCCGATGCTGGACCGGAGCTGAACGCAGTCCACGGGCATCCGGCGGTGGCGGGCGGTGTCCCGGGCGTCGGCATCGCCGAGGTGGACCGGCGGATCCTCACGCCCGAGGAGGTGGCAGAAGTCGTTCGTGGCGAGGTGACTGAACGGGAAGCTGCCGCGGACATGCTGGAGCGGGTCGGCCCTCTCCTCCAGCCCGAGCGCCGTCACGACCAGGCCGAGCGCCTGCGCGTCAAGATCGAGCGCCTCCGCGCCGAGGCCAAGCTCCTTGGCACCTACCTCGACCCGCCCGGCCCCTCTCCCGCGGGCGCGGGGCCCGCCCACCCTTCACCCGCGGACCCGCCCGCGGGCTGACCACCCGCGGACCCGCCCGCGGATCCCGTCACCCGGCGAGCCGGCTGGCACGGCCGGGCCGCCGTGTGCCCGGAGAGCGGACTCATCCGAGCCGCGTCACCCGGGAGGTGCCGAACCGGTCGGCGATGGCGCCCTTCAGACCGTGGGGGAACGCGGTCCGGACCCGCAGATGGGCGGTGAACAGCGCCCGCTGGGCCGCGGCGTCCCCGGCGAACGCGGCGACAGCGTGCTCCGGGTCCACATTGGCCACAGCCAGAATGGCCCCAGCCACCCCTCCCGACCCCGCGCCCCCGGCTCCAGCCTCGCCTGCAGCCGCCGGGGGCGTTCCAGCCTCGCCTGCAGCCGCCGGGCGCGCCGCAGCCTTGCCCGCTGCAATTGGGGCCCCTTCTGGGAGGGTAGCCGAGCGGCCGGAACCCGGTTGGCGGTTGTCCACACCCCCTGTCGACCCGGCTGCTCCGGCGGTCGCGAGGGTTCCCGCCATCAGCAGGAGGACGGCTGCTCCCACCCACAGGGGGTGGTCGAACACCTCCAGTTCGGCCAGGAGGCGTTCGGGGTCGGCGCTGGAGTCCTTCAGGCCCTGGATGGGGAGGTCGCCGAGGGCCTCCACCGGGATGCCGGGTGGGGCGGTCTGGGGGAAGTGGTAGGCGAGGGTGGGGAGGTCGCCGGCGGCCTCGGCCACCGCCTGGTAGTAGGGGCGGGGGTCGTTGTTGCGGGGCGGGCAGAGGGCGAGGACGGCGTCGGCCCCGTTGTCGCGGGCGTCGCGGGTGAGGGCGGTTGCCTGGCGGGCGGACGGGGCGCCGGTGCCGGCGATCACCGGGACGCCGGCGGGGACGGCCCGGCGGACCTCGGTCAGGAGGGCGATCCGCTCTTCGGGGGTCAGGGCCGCGGCCTCCCCGGTCGACCCGGCGACCACCACGGCCCGGATCCCCAGGTCGACCAGGGTCGCGGCGTGGGCGGCGGTCGCCTTGGCGTCGACCTCCCCGCCCTCGTCGAACAGGGTCGCCAGCGCCACCCCGACCCCAGTGAACAACGGCTCCGTCATCGGCGTTCCTCTCCGGTGAACTGCGGCCCTGTCATCTACCCTTCCTCCCTGGTCAGCGACGTGCTCCGCGAGCCCGGGGGGAGGTTTGCTCTCCCCATGGTGCCCTGCGTACACTGGCTAAGGAAACACAGATGTTTCCAAAATCTTCAAGGTGTCGGGAGGGTCATGACGGCTGAGCGTACCGGTGGCACCAGGGACCGGATCCTGGTGCTGCTGCGCCGGCACGGGCGGCTGTCCGCGCCCCGGCTGGCCGAGCTGCTGCAGCTGAGCTCGGTAGGGGTTCGGCGCCATCTCACCCTGCTGGAGCGGGACGGGCTGGTCGGGTCGACCGTCGAGAGCTCGGGGCGGGGGCGGCCGGCGGCCGTGTACCGGCTCACCGACGCCGGGCTGGAGACCTTCCCCCGGCACTACGACGAGGTCGCCCGCGAGGCCCTGACCTTCCTCAAGGGCCGCGACGCGGCCACCCTGTCGGCCTTCCTGGCCTGGCGCAACGAGCGGCTGGCGGCCAGCTACGCCGGACGGGTGGAAGGCGATACCCTTGCCGAGCGGACCGACGCCCTGGCCGAGGTCCTGAACGAGCAAGGGTTCATGGCCGAGGTCGAGCCCGCCGACGGCGGCCTGCGGCTCTGCCAGCACAACTGCACGGTGGAGCACCTGGCCACCGAGATGCCCGACCTGTGCGCGTCCGAAGCCGAGCTGTTCGAGCGCCTGCTCGGGACGCGGGTCGAGCGCGAGACGACCATCGTCGATGGCGCCGTGCGCTGCGAGACCCGCATCGACCTCGGACCGCGAACGAAACGACCGGCGACCCGACGACCCACGCCCCCGAATCTGAAGGCAGCAAGGAGCCCAGCCTGATGGCAACCGAAGCCCGAGACCTGACGCCCGAGGCGCCGGAGCGGATCAACCCCGTCCCGGAGAACGTCGACCTGGGCGCCTACAAGTACGGCTGGCACGACCCGGTGCGTTCGGTCTTCACCCCCAAGAAGGGCCTCTCCCACGAGGTCGTCGAGGAGATCTCGGCGATGAAGGGCGAGCCCGAGTGGATGCGCACCTTCCGCCACAAGTCACTGGACTACTTCCTGCGCCGCCCGATGCCCCAGTGGGGCGGCGACCTGAACCAGATCGACTTCGACGACATCTACTACTTCCTGCGGGCGACCGAGAAGCAGGCCGCCTCCTGGGAGGAACTGCCCGCCGACATCAAGAACACCTACGACCGGCTCGGCATCCCCGAGGCCGAGAAGCAGCGCCTGATCGCCGGGGTGGCCGCCCAGTACGAGAGCGAGGTCGTCTACCACAAGGTCCGCGAGGACCTGGAGGAGCAGGGC
>DASZON010000325.1:0-21431 GCA_035550755.1 Actinomycetota bacterium
GCGCGGAACGACGAGCCCACCTGATGGGCGAATTTGGGGTCCTCTTCGAGCAACCGCCGCTCGATCTCGGCCAGGATGCGTTGCTCGTGCTCGGACAGCGGCATATGAGGCTCCGGCCAGGGTCGTACAGTGGTGGCCCTGCGAGTGTACCCGGGCACTATCCCCTCAACAACAGCATCCGGCCGGTTCCGGGAGGCCGGAAATCTATACCTCAGCCTAGGGTTCGGGGTCGGCGGGCAGGAGAGGCTCGCGCCGGGGCCGTGGCGTCTGGCGGGCCTCGGCGTAGGCCTCGGCCGGCCGGTCGCCGGTCAGCGAGGCCAGGTCGATGGCGCCGTCGCCGAAGCGGGCCCTGACCGCGTCGGCGGCCCGCACCGCCGCCTCCCAGCCGGGCCGCTCGGGGCCGAGGCGCAGCTGCACCGGTGCGCCGGCCCGCTGCAGGTTGCTGACCGTGACCCCGACCAGCCGCACCGGGGTCCGGCCGAGCTGGAGCCGGGCCAGCAGGTCGGCGGCGACCTCGTGGAGGTCGGTGTCGGTGGCGGTGGCCACGGCGAGGGTGCGGCCGCGGGTGATCGTCCGGAAGTTGGCGAAGCGGAGCTTCAGGGTGACCGTGCGCCCGACCAGGCCGGCCTCCCGCAACCGCCGGCCCACCCGGACGCAGCTGCGCAGCACCTCCCGGGCGAGGACGACCGGGTCGTCGATGTCGGCGGCGAAGGTCTCCTCCGACCCGACCGACTTGGCCGCCTCGAACGGCACCACCTCGCGGTCGTCGCGGGCCCAGGCGAGCTCGTGGAGCTGGGCCCCGGCAGCCGGGCCGAGGGCCCGCACCAGGGTCGCCCGCGGGGTGGCGGCGACGTCGCCGACGGTGCGCAGCCCGTAGCGGTGGAGCACCTCGATGGTCGCCTCGCCGGCGCCCCAGAGGGCGTCGACCGGCAGGGGGTGCAGGAACCCGAGGGCCCGGCCAGGCGGGACGACCAGCAGCCCGTCGGGCTTGCCGCGGGTCGAGGCCAGCTTGGCCATGAACTTGCTGGCCGCCACCCCGACGGTCAGGGCCAGGCCGGCCTCCGCGCGGACCCGGGCCCGGAGCAGCCGGGCGGTGGCGACGGCGTCGCCGAACAGGGCCCTGGTCCCACGGACGTCCAGGAACGCCTCGTCCAGGGCCAGCGGCTCGACCAGTGGGGTGACGCTCGAGAAGATCCGCATCACCTCCGCCGACCAGCGGCGGTAGGCGGCGAAGTCGGGGGGGACGGCCGCCGCCTGCGGGCACAGCCGCCGGGCCCTGGCCATGGGCATGGCGTTGCGGCAGCCGAACGCCCTGGCCTCGTAGGAGGCCGAGGTGACCACCCCGCGGCCGCCGATCCCGCCGACCAGCAGCGGCCGGCCCGCCAGGGCCGGGTCCTTGAGCACCTCGACGCTGGCGTAGAAGGCGTCCAGGTCGGCGTGGAGGATCCCCAGCCCGTCGGCCTCGCCCGGCGCCAGGGGCGCGTCCCCGGCGATCACCTCGCCGGTCGGCCGCACCGCGTTCATGGGGCCAGCCTACCCGGGCGCCGGGACACCCAGGGGTCCGCGGGGCGCCGGATGGTGCATCCGACTAGGATGCTGGCATCGAAGAAGCCGGTATGACCACCATCGCCAGCCACAGAGGATCCCCCAGTCAGGTGACCGAGGCGCACCCGCCCGTCCCGGCGTCCCCCCTGGACGCCGAGGACCTGCGCGTCCGGGTCGACCGGGCCCTGGCCGTGCTGCTGGACCGGGAGCTGACCGCCCTCGGCTTCCTCGGCGAGGACGCCGGCCCGGTCACCGACGCCCTGACCCGGTTCGCCCTCGAGGGGGGCAAGCGGCTGCGGCCGGCCTTCGTCTGGTGGGGCTACCGGGGGGCGGGCGGCGCCGCCACCGGCCCCCAGGCCGACGCCACCATTGTCGCCAGCTGCTCGGTCGAGCTGCTGCACATCTGCGCCCTCATCCACGACGACATCATGGACGGCTCCGAGGTCCGCCGGGGCCGGCCGGCCATGCACGTCGGCTTCGCCGGCCTGCACCGGGGCCGCCGCTGGCGGGGCGACCCGGCCGCCTTCGGCGAGGGGGCGGCCATGCTCATGGGTGACCTCGCCTTCACCTGGGCCGACGTGGCCCTGGCCGAGGCCGGCCTGCCCGACGACCGCCTGGCCGCCGCCCTGCGGGTCTTCAACCAGCTGCGCTCGGAGCTGATGGGCGGCCAGTACCTCGACCTGGTCGAGGCCCGCCGGGGCGCCCCCGACGAGCGCGCCGTCCGCCGGGTCCTGACCTACAAGTCGGGCAAGTACACCATCGAGCGGCCCCTGCACCTGGGCCTGGCCCTGGCCGACGGCGACCCCGCCCTGGCCGCCGCCTACTCGGCCTACGGGCTGCCCCTCGGCGAGGCGTTCCAGCTCCGCGACGACATCCTCGGGGTCTTCGGCGCGCCCGAGGTGACCGGCAAGCCGGCCGGGGACGACCTGCGCGAGGGCAAGGAGACCTACCTGGTCATGGTGGCCCGCCAGCGGGCCGACCGGGCCGGGCGGCAGCTGCTGGAGGGCGCGCTCGGCAACGCCAAGCTGTCCGAGGACGAGGTCGCCGACCTGCGCCAGCTGATCACCGGCAGCGGCGCCGTCGAGGCCACCGAGGCCCGCATCGGCGAGCTGCTGGCCCAGGCCAAGGCCGCCCTGGCCGCCGCCAAGGGGGTCGACGGGTCGGCCAGGGCCGCCCTGACGTCGCTGGCCGACTACGTCACCGACCGGAGCGCCTAGCCAGGCCATGGCCGGGCGGACGGTGGTGGTCGGAGCCGGGCTGGCCGGGCTGTCGACCGCCATCCACCTGGCCGCCGCCGGCCGCGAGGTGGTCGTGGTCGAGGCCGAGGCCGTCCCGGGCGGCCGCTGCGGCACGGCCACGGTCGGGGCCTACCGGTTCGACACCGGGCCGTCGGTGCTGACCATGCCCGAGGTCGTCCGCTCGACCGTCGGGGCCACCGGCGAGGAGCTGGAGGACTGGCTGGAGCTGGATCCCCTCGACCCCATCTACCGGCTCACCTTCCACGACGGCAGCCGCCTGGACGTGGTGCCGGGGGCCGAGCGGATGGCGGCCGAGGTCGAGCGGCTCGCCGGGCCGGACGAGGCCGCCCGCTACCTGGCCTTCCGCGACCACCTGGGGCGGATGGCGGCGGCCGAATGGGGGCCGTTCATCGACCGCAACTACGACGGGCCGGCCGACCTGGTGCGGCCGCTGGCCCTGCTGCGGCTGGCCCGCCTCGGCGGCTTCCGCCGGCTCCACCACCTGGTCGCCACCCACCTGACCGACTGGCGGCTTCGCCGAGCCCACACCTTCCAGGCCCTCTATACCGGCCTGTCGCCGTTCGACGCCCTCGGCATCTACGCCGTGGTCGCCCACATGGACACGGTCGGCGGAGCGTGGTTCCCCCGCCGGGGCGGCATGCACGCCCTCCCCCAGGCCCTGACCGGGGTGGCCGAGAAGGCCGGGGCGTCGTTCCGCTGGTCCACCCGGGTCGAGCGGGTCGAGGCCGGCACCGGCGGGGTCACCGGGGTTGTCCTGGCCGGGGGCGAGCGGCTGGCCGCCGGCGACGTGGTCGTGACCAGCGACCTGCCGGCCGCCTACGCCCACCTGCTGCCCCCGGCGGCCAGCGACTGGCGGGTCCGGCGCCGCCGGCTCCGGTTCGCCCCCTCCTGCTACCTGGTCCACCTGGGCCTGGCCCGGGAGCTCGGAGGCCAGGCCCACCACACCGTCCACCTCGGCCGCGACTGGAAGGGCACCTTCGAGGCCCTGACCCGCCGCCACGACGTCCAGCCGGACCCGAGCCTGCTCGTCACCCACCCCTCGCCCCGCGACCCCGACGCCGCCCCGCCCGGCCACTCGACCCTGTTCGTGCTCGAGCCGACGGCCAACACCCGCGCCGGGCTGGACTGGGCGCGGGTCGGCCCGCGGCTGCGCGAGCGGCTGTACCGGCGGCTGGAGTCGCTGGGCTACGGCGACCTGCGCCGCGACCGCGAGGTCGAGGTGGTCGTCGACCCGCCAGCCTGGGAGGCCCAGGGACTGACCGCGGGCACGCCGTTCTCGCTCGACCACCGGTTCAGCCAGACGGCCTGGCTGCGGCCGCGGAACGTCTCGGCGGCCGTGCCCGGCCTCTGCTTCGCCGGCATGGGCACCACGCCCGGGGTCGGGGTGCCCATGGTGCTGGTGTCGGGCCGCCTCGCCGCCGACCGGGTCCTCTCGCGGGAGCGCCGGCCATGATGCGGCTGACCAGGGTGGCCCAGGCCCCGGCCGGGGCCGGCCGGGTGATGGCCGCCGAGCCGCGGACGCTGTCGGCGGCCTACGAGCGCTGCCGGCAGCTGCACGCCCGCCACGGCCGCACCTACTACCTGGCCACCCTGCTGCTGCCGCGCTGGAAGCGGCGTCACGTCCACGCCCTCTACGGCTTCACCCGCTACGCCGACGAGATCGTCGACGACCTGGACTCGACACTGGACGGCCCCGGGCAGGCGGCCGCCCTGCGGGCCTGGGGCGAGCGGTTCTTCGCCGGCCTGCGCGGCGCCCCCTCCCCGGACCCCTCCGGGGACCCGGTCCTGCCGGCGGTGCTGCACACCGTGCGGGCCTTCGACCTGGACACGCGGGACTTCGAGAAGTTCCTCCACTCGATGGCCATGGACCTGACCGTCGACGGCTACGCCACCTACGCCGACCTGCTGGGCTACATGGAGGGCTCGGCGGCCGTGATCGGGACGATGATGACCCCGATCCTGGAGCCCGCCGACCCGGCGGGCGGGAGGGCGGCCAGCGAGCACGCCCGCCAGCTCGGGCTGGCCTTCCAGCTGACCAACTTCATCCGTGACGTCGCCGAGGACGCCCGCCGCGGCCGGGTGTACCTGCCGGCCGAGGACCTGGACCGCTTCGGGGTCCGCCGCTCCGACCTGGCCGCCCCGGCCACGGCCCCGGCCGTGCGCGAGCTGGTCGCCTGCGAGGTCGAGCGGGCCCGGGGCCACTACCGGGCCGCCGAGCCCGGCATCGACCTGCTCGCCCCCTCCTCGCGGCCCTGCATCCGGGTCGCCTTCGAGCTCTACGGCGGGATCCTGGACGAGGTCGAGCGGGCCGGGTTCCGGGTCCTGGACCGCCGGGTCGCCGTGCCGCGGCACCGCCGCCTGGGCGTGGCCGGCCGCCAGCTGCTGGCGGCCAGGGTCGCCGCCCGGGCCGAACGCCAGGTCAGCGTCACCACCCCCGGCGCCCGGTGAGCGGCCCGGGAGCGACCATGGCCGGCCACGCGCCGCCGGCGCGGCCGCTTCCCCGGCCCCGCCGGCGCCTCCTTCGGGTCGCGGTGGCGGTGGCGGTGGCCGTGGCCGTGGCCGACGGGTTCCTCCTGTGGGCCCGGGCTCTGGCCACCCCGGTCGGCCCCGAGCGGGCCGCCGCCGGCTACCTGGCCCCGGCCCCGTCCGGGGACCTCCCCGGCCCCCGCCCCCCCGCCGGGGTCTACCGCTACCGCACCACCGGCTACGAGCGGATCGACCGCTTCGGGGTCGAGCGCCGGTACCCGGCCGAGACGGTCCGGGTGGTCACCTGGCGGGGCGGCTGCCGCTGGCGCGAGACCGTGCCCGTGTTCACCCAGCACGTCGAGACCTACGACTTCTGCGCCACCGGCGCCGACGCCGACGACTTCGCCTACGCCACCCGCCTGACCTACTTCCTGGTGCCGGGCGTCCAGCGGTTCGCCTGCGCCCCGTCCGGCCGCCGCCTCCTCACCGGCGCCCGTCCCGGCACGACCAGGTCCTGGCGCTGCGTCCAGGGCACCTCGGCCTCGGTCAACACCACCGTGTTCGTCGGCCCCGAGACCGTCCTCACCCCCGCCGGCCCGGTCCCCACCCGTCACCTGCGCCTGCTCACCGCCCTCTCCGGCCAGTCGCAGGGCGGCGCCGTCCGCGACCTCTGGCTCGACCCCGACGGCCTCGTCGTCAAGGAGGTACGCCAGGTCGGGCTCAAGGTCCGCTCCGGCTTCGTCGGCCGCCTGACCTACGAGGAGCGGGCCACCTTCGTGCTCAGCGGCCGTCCCGAGCGTTCTCGGGTAGGCTATTTCAACGGTTGACGAGTTTGGCCGGCGAGCTCGAGGAGGGTGGATGGCGCGGACCGGGCGGCGGCCCGGGGTCAGCGGGACCAGGGAGGCGATCCTGGACGCGGCCCGGCGGGCGTTCGCCGAGCAGGGCTACCAGCGGGCCACCATCCGCGACGTGGCCAGGCTCGCCGGGGTCGACCCGGCCCTGGTACACCACTACTTCGGCACCAAGCAGGACCTGTTCGTGGCCGCCGTGCGGCTCCCCGTCAACCCGGTCGAGCAGCTCACGGCCGTGCTCGCCGCCGAGCCCGACCAGGTCGGCCAGCGGCTGGTGGAGACGTTCCTGTCCATCTGGGACCACGCCGCCGACCAGAGCCCGCTGCTGGCGCTGATCCGCTCGGCCGTCGCCGACGAGCAGGCCGCGGCCCTGCTGCGCGAGTTCATCACCGAGGAGGTCCTTGGCCCGCTCGCCCGCCGGGTGGGCAGCCCCGACGCCCAGCTCCGGGCCACCCTGGCCGGCTCCCAGCTCATCGGCCTGGCCATGGCCCGCTACATCATCCGGGTCGAGCCCCTCGCCTCGACCCCGGCGGCCCAGGTCGCGGCCGTCGTCGGCCCCACCGTGCAGCGGTACCTGACCGGTGAGGTGACCGTGCCCGCCGGCTCCTAGCCGCCGACCGGGGGGAAGCTGGCCGTCGAGGTCTCGGCCACCACCATCTGGGCGGCCGACTCCGAGGGCGCCTGCCGGGCGGCCAGGGCGGCCAGGGCGGCCTCCTCGCCGACGTCGCGGCCCTCGCGCTCCGACAGCAGCCAGCGGACCTCGATCAGGTCGCAGTAGGCCTGGATCGGGTCGGCCACGTCGGCGAGGGCGGCGGTCGCCTTGGCCATGCCCGGCTCGAACACGTCGGTGCGCCAGCGGAAGCCGGCGAGCACGTCGTTGCCGGCGGCCTCGGGCCGCTCGGCGGCCATCCGCGACTGGTAGGCGCGGAGGTCGTTGAGGAGCACGGTGGCCTGGCCCTCGCCGACCTCCAGGCCGGTCAGGCGCCGCAGCTCCTGGGCGTGGAAGCGGCGGTTGGCCACCGCCACCTTGAGCCGCAGGGTGCTGCGGTCGGCGGTGGCCGGCTCCAGGGCCAGCTCGTCGATGGCGAAGCCGAGCTCGTTGAGGCGGCGGACCCTGGCCTCGACCTTGTAGCGCTCGTCGCGGCCGAAGGTCTCCTCGTGGGTCAGCTCGTCCCACAGGGCCCGGTAGCGGTCGGCGATGCTCTCGGCCGCGGCCAGGTCCTCGTCGATCCGCTCGCCGCTCTCCCCCAGCTCCATGGAGACGTCGACCAGGTCGCCGGAGACGTTCTCGACCAGGATCTCGAGGTCGTAGGCGCGCTGGCCGTGGCTCAGCACCGGGTGGACCTCGCTGGTCTCGGCGTCGACGAGGAACGCCTGGAGGAGCTGGCCGTCGCGCCGGAACAGGGTGTTGGCCAGCGAGCAGTCGCCCCAGTAGACCCCGGCCCGGTGCAGGTCGACCAGCAGTCCGGCGATGGCGTCGAGCAGCCGTTCGCGGTGCTTGACGAGCTCCCGGGGCAGGCGGCGGAACAGCCGCCGGAACTGCCAGGAGTGCTCCAGGTACTCGGTGACCAGGATCGAGTTGCCGGTGTCGGGCTGCTCGACCAGCCCCACCGGCTGTACCGCCGGGAGCTCGCGGACCTCCAGCTCCCGCAGGACCCGGTACTCCTTGTCGGCGATCCGGGTCGGCAGCTCCTTGAGGGCGTACAGGACGTAGTCGGCTTCCACGAACCGGACCAGGTGGCGGCTGGGCCCGACCTTGAGGTCGCGGAAGCTGGCCGCGTCCTCGGCCCACTTCTCCAGCGGGTCGAGCCACGGCAGGGCCAGGAGCCCGGGCGAGGCGGCCCGGAGTCGGATCGAGATCTCGGCCATGCCCGCCATGGTGCCATCCGGGGCGCGCCCCGACGCTACGTGCTCGTTACGATCGGGCGTCTTCGGCGCGGCGCAGCCACAGCGAGGTCCGGGTCGGCTGGACGGTCTGGTCGACCACGGCCAGCAGCTCGGCCGACAGGGTGGCCAGGTCGACCTGGTCGCGGAGGCGGGCGCTGAACGCCTCCACGGTCAGGGCGGCGTCGTAGCGGCGGCGGTTGAAGCGCCGATCGACCACCGCCTGGATGCGCCGGCGGGCCGGCCGGAACAGCGCCGCCGCGGCCAGGGTGGCCGCGGCCACCAGCCAGCTCGGCGGGTCCGAGCCGGCCCCGGCCACCAGGACGAACAGCAGCGACCCGGCGGCGTAGGCGAGCCCCAGGGTGGCGGTCAGCAGCCCGTAGACGAGCGTCCGGTTGATGACCCGGTCGACGTCGTAGAGGTGGTAGCGGAACATGCCGATCCCGAGCCCGGCGACCATCAGCGGTGGCTGGAGCAGCTCGAGGATCGGCCCCCAGACCGGCACCTGGGCCGGCAGCCCCAGCGGGATCCCGACCATGGCTCCGTAGGCGAACCACTTGATCTGCTGGCGTTCCACCCCGGCGGAGCGGCGGAACCGCACCACCAGGGCGGCCATCGAGACGACCGACAGGGCGAGGATGATCGGGAAGCCGATCCCGAAGATGGGCGCGAGCGCCGGATGGTCGAAGGTCAGGGCGGCCAGCTCGGGCCCGCGCACCGGCCAGGCCCGCACGGCCATGAGCACCGCCGGGACGACCGTGGCCGCGGCCGAGACCCACGCCACCGGCCGCCAGCGCGGCGACGGCAGCCGGCCGTCCGGGAACAGCTGCAGGCTGCTGGTGATGGTGATGGCGATCCCGGGCAGGGCGGTCCAGGTGGCCAGCCAGCTCGAGAGCCCCACCAGTGGCAGCGCCTCGGTCACGGCCAGCGGCGCGTACTGCTGGTTGAAGTTGAAGGTTCCGAGCAGCAGCGCGGCCCCGCTCATCAGCCACCCGATCGGGTTGCCGGGCTTCCGGCCGGCGATCATCGCTCCGAGGACCGCGATCCCGATCGCGGTCACGATCCCGATGGCGTGGTGGTTGGCCACCAGCTCGGCCGGCCCCTCGCCGTTGCGGGCGGCCAGCCCCACCGCCGCGACCGACAGCCCGACCGAGACGGCGCCCATGGCCCAGGCCAGCCAGCGGGTCCGGGATCGCTGCATCACGCTCCTGTCGGCCGGGCTCGCGCGTTGGCGTCGCGGTGTCCGGCCAGCTTGGCCGGGGCCCGTTCCGGCAGCGTTACGGGGTCGAGCGGGGTGGGCCGGTAGGTGCGGCCCTTCCAGGTGACCGGGGCGCCGGTGCGGTGGCGGCGGACCGAGTCGGCGTAGATCGCCAGCAGGGCCAGGTCGGCCGCAGGGTAGGCCACGGCGAGCCGCGGGTCGGCCCCGGCGACCAGCCGCCCCCCGGCCCGGACGGTCAGCTGCAGCAGCCCTCCGGCCAGGGCCACCCGGCGCGCCGCCCGGGCCCGGGGCCGGGCGGCCAGGGCCAGCCACGGCGCCACCCCGGCCAGGGCCCGCGCCGCCTGCCAGCCGAGCGCCCCGGCCCCGGCCCCCCACACCTCGGCCAGGTTCTTGGCCAGCCCCTCCCACAGGTCCCCGAACCGCCCGTACATCCGCACGGCGGCGAGGTCGGGGGCCAGCCGCACCTCCAGCCGCCCCCCCGCCGCCTTGAGCCTCCTGGCCAGGGCGACGTCCTCGACCAGGGACCCGGCCACCGCCTCGAACCCGCCCACGGCCCGGTAGGCGTCCCGCCGCACCAGCAGGCACTGCCCGGACAGGAACGCCTCCGGCCGGGTGGGGTCGCCGACCGCGTCCAGGTCCAGCCGCTCGGCCACGGCCAGCCCCAGGTCGGGCAGGAGCAGCGCCTCCCACAGGGTTCGGGTCGCCTGCCGGGCCAGCGGGCTCCCCGCGACCGCTCCGTGGTCCCGGCAGGCCGCCAGCAGCCGGGAGATGGCTTCCGGGGCGAGCACCACGTCGGCGTCGACGAAGGCCAGCCACCGCCCGGCGGCTGCCTCCCGCGCCCCCACCGCACAGGCCGCCGCCTTGCCGGCCTGGCCCGCCCCGGGGGCCGGTGCCGCCACCACCCGCGCCCCGGCCCGGTCGGCCTCGACCGCGGTCGCGTCCCGCGACCCGTCGTCCACCACCACGACCTCGACCACCATGGCGTCCTGTCCGAGGAGCGCCGTCACACACCGCCCGATCTGTCCGGCCTCGTTCCTGGCCGGCACGACCACGCTCATCGTCTCCGCGAGCTCCCCCGGGTCACCGGCCCCCAGCCGATGCCGCCTGCGCCCGGCCCGCCCCAGCCGCATCAGGCTGTGCCCTCCCGCCGCCAGCCCGAGGGCCCCGGCGAAGGTGGCGACGACGTTCCGGACGGTCGGGGGCACGTGGTGTCTCCGGCGAGGTGAAGGAGGCGGTCGGCTGGGGAGGAGCACCCACTGTGGACGAGCGGAGGCCTTCCGCCTGCTAGTCGGCTACGCTCCCCCACCGGGGGACCCGACACGGGGTCGGGACGGTGCAGCGCGGATCGATACGGGATCACGGCGGGCGACAGGGCCGGGCGGGCGGCAAGGGTCGGGGCGAGGCGGCAAGGGTCGGGACGGGGCGGCAAGGGTCGGGACGGGGCGGCAAGGGTCGGGCGGCGACGGACGGGACCGGTGGGACGGTGGGCTGGACGGGGTGGGTCGGGGTTGGGCTCGGCCTGGCGGGTGTCGCCATCCTCGCCTGGACGGCCGGATCCCGCACCTCCACCTCGTCCCGTCCGGGCCCGGCCATGCCGGGCCCGGACGGCCCCCGTACGCCGTCCTCGGGGCCGGGGCCGATGAGCTTCGCGGCGTACCAGGCGGGGTGGCGGGAGTCGCACCTGCTTGCCGAGGACGAGCAGCCCGGGGGGCGGGTGGCGGCGGCCTACCTGCGGCTGCCCTACCTCGTGGGGGCGCCCCTGGCCCGGGCCGGGGTGGACCCGAATCTGGTGACGCTGGTGGCGCTGTGGGTGGCACTGGTCGCCGGGTGGACGGCGACCCTGGGGCCGGGGTGGGCGGCGGCGGCGGGGATGCTGACCCTGGCGGCGGGGGTGGCGGACTCGGTCGACGGGGCGGTGGCGGTGCTCCAGGGGCGGACCACCGCCTTCGGGTTCGTGTGGGACTCGACCGCCGACCGGCTGGCCGACCTGGCGGTGATCGCCGGTCCGGTGGTGCTGGTCGCGGACCAGGCCGACCCGGGGTGGGGAGCGGCCACGGTGGCCACCGGGACGGCGGCGGCCGGGCTGCTCCTGCTGCTCGAGTACGTGCGGGCGCGGGCCCAGGCGGGACGGGTGGCCGCCGCCTGGTCGCTGGCCACCCCGGGCGAGCGGCCCACCCGGGTGATCGTGCTCGGCCTGACCGGGCTGGCCGTCGGCGCCGCCCAGCTCGGCGGCGGGACGCTGGCCGGTGCCGCCCTGGACGCCGGCTATCCCCTGGCCTTGGGCGTGCTGGCGGTGCTGGAGGCGGTGGGCTGCGTGCAGCTGCTGGCCGCCGTCCGCCGCGCCGGCCAGCCGCCACGGTAGGCTCCGGCCACCGAAGAGGCACAACGACCGGAAACCTCATATCCTCACATCGCCATGCTGGAATCGATCAAGCAACCAAGTGATCTGAAAACGCTCTCCGGCGACCAGCTCACCGACCTGGCCGCCGAGATCCGGGACTTCCTCGTCCGGGCGGTGGCCGTCCGCGGTGGTCATCTCGGCCCCAACCTCGGCGTCGTCGAGCTCACCATCGCCCTCCACCGCGCCCTCGACTCGCCCGTCGACCGGATCGTCTGGGACACCGGCCACCAGGCGTACGTCCACAAGCTGCTCACCGGGCGCCAGGACGACTTCGCCAACCTGCGTACCCACGGCGGCCTCTCCGGCTACCCGTCGCGGTCCGAGAGCCCCCACGACGTCATCGAGAACTCCCACGCCTCGACCGCACTCGGCTACGCCCTCGGCCTGGCCGAGGCCCGGCGCGCCGGCCGGGGCGAGGGCAGGGTGGTGGCGGTGGTCGGCGACGGCTCGCTCACCGGCGGGGTCGCGCTGGAGGCACTCAACCTGATCGGCCACCGCAAGCCCGACCTGCTGGTGATCCTCAACGACAACGGCCGCTCCTACGCCCCCACCGTGGGCGGGCTGGCCGGCCACCTGGCCCCCTTCCGCCTCCACCCCGGCTACGAGACCCTGAAGAAGGGCGTCGAGGAGACCCTCGGCCGGGTGCCGCTGGTCGGCGAGGGCATGGTCGAGGCGGCCAAGCGGGTCAAGGAGGGCGCCAAGGCGCTGGTCGCGCCCCGGGTGGTGTTCGAGGACCTCGGCTGGCAGTACGCCGGCCCGGTCGACGGCCACGACCTGGCCGCCCTGGAACGGGCCATCGACCACGCCGGGCGGGTCCCGGGCCCGGTCCTGCTCCACGTCATCACCCAGAAGGGCCGCGGCTACCCGCCGGCCGAGCAGCACGAGGAGGACAACCTCCACTCCCTCGGCGCCTTCGACCCGGCCACCGGGCGGGCCCTGCCCAAGTCCGGCGACGAGGTCGCCTTCACCGACGTGTTCGGCCAGGCCCTGCTCGACGAGGCCCGCCGCCACCCGGAGCTGGTGGCCATCTCGGCCGCCATGCTCGGCCCGACCAAGCTGACGGTGATGCAGCGGGAGTTCCCCGACCGGGTCTTCGACGTCGGCATCGCCGAGCAGGTCGGGGTCACCATGGCCGCCGGCATGGCCCTCCAGGGGCTGCGGCCGGTCTGCGCCATCTACTCGACCTTCCTGCAGCGGGCCTTCGACCAGGTGATGATGGACGTCGCCCTGCACAAGCTGCCGGTCATCTTCGTCCTCGACCGCTCGGGCATCACCGGCGAGGACGGCTCCTCCCACCACGGCGTCTACGACGTCACCTGGCTGCGGGAGATCCCCAACCTGGTGATCGCCTCGCCCCGCGACGGCAACGAGCTGCGCCGCGCCCTGGCCACGGCGATCGCCCACCAGGCGGGGCCGTTCGCGATCCGGTTCCCCAAGGCGACCACACCCCACCTCACCGTCTCGGGCCCGGTCCGCAGGCTCAAGCTGGGCGCCTGGGACGTGCGCGCCCGCGGCAAGGACGTCCTCCTGCTCGGCCTGGGCAGGCTGGCCGTGGCCTGCGAGGAGGCGACCCGGCTGCTGCGGCAGGACGGGGTCAGCGTGACCCTGGCCGACCCGCGCTTCGTCAAGCCCCTCGACCCCCGCCTCGGCGCCGTGGCCGGCGCCCACCGGCTGGTCGTCACCGTCGAGGACAACGTCCTCGCCGGCGGGTTCGGCTCGGCCGTGGCCGAGATCCTGGCCGACGAGGAGGTCACCACGCCCCTGCTCCGCCTCGGCATCCCCGACCAGTTCCTCCCCCACGGCAAGCGCGACCTCCTCCTGGCCGAGCTGGGCCTTGACGCCGTCGGCATCACCGAACGGGTCACCAAGGCCCTGCACCGCCTCGGGTCCTGACCGCCCGCGACCCGCCGCCCGGTCCCGGGCCTAGGGGCTGCCGGGCGGCGAGCCGGCGCGGCGCCAGAGGGCGATGGTGGTGGTGACCATGGCGAAGCCGAAGGCGAGGTCTTCGATGGGGGCGCAGGCGATGCGGGGGCCGAGGATCTCGGCGGGGTCGTAGCTGACGATCGGGAGGCAGGTCAGGACGCCGTTCACCAGCAGCTGGAAGCAGGCGACGATGGCGATGGCGAGCCAGTAGCGGGGGTCCCGGAACAGGCCGGTGCGCAGCACCAGGAGCTCGAGCAGGACGGCCAGCACCACCCCGCAGGCCGCGGCCAGGGTGTACTCGCGGATCATCGGGGTGGCGGCCGCCCTGGGCCGGGGCGGGGTGGCAGGAGGCGGCTGACGGCCTGGTAGGTGAGCAGGGCGCAGGTCGGGACGACCACGAAGAAGACCAGCTCTTCGAGGGGAATGGTGAGGAAGGCGACGCCGGTGGTGTAGCGGGGGCTGTAGGTCCAGTGGCCCCGGTGGATGGCGATCCAGTCCCAGAGGGTGAAGGCCAGGAACACGGGGAGGAGGGCGGTCAGCCAGCGGCGGGGCCGGCGGTAGACGCCGGCCTTGAGGACCAGCTCCAGGGGGAGGGTCACGAGCACGCAGGCGGCCATCAGGGCCAGGTAGGTGGCGCGGCCGAGCACCGATCCTCCCCGATGCGCGGCGGGCCGCCCGGGGCCGGTGGTGGCCCTGGACGACCCGCTGCCTGTGGCGCTGACGTCCTAGCCGGGAAGGTCGACACCCTTGTAGTCACGGCACTTGACCGACTGGTCGACCTGGTTGGCGGTGTTGGGCAGGTCGATCCGGCAGTTGTTCCGCTCGTACTGGATGCCGGCCCAGAACGCGGCCAGGAGCAGCAGGATGGTGATGAGCAGCGAACCACCACGGCGCATGCTGCCTCCTCGGACTGGAGGGCCAGGGGGACGGAGCTACTGCAACGGCCCGCTTGTCAGCGGCCCGCTTGCCCTGCCTACCCACCGGAGCGCCGGTCAAGCATCGGCGTCGGCCGCTGCTCACCCGCGGTAGCCGAAGTTCATGCCGGCGAACATCGCCTCGGTGCGCTCCATGGCCTTGGCGACCTCGGCCATGTCCTGGGCCACCTCGGTGTCGACCTGGGGGAACAGGAACTGGTTGAGCGGCTCGTTGGCCCCGACCTGGAGGCCGTACTCGTCCATGTACTCGCCGAGGGCGAACTCCCAGGTGAACAGGGCCTTGGTGTCGTCGGCGGGCAGGTGCAGCCAGTAGGTGAGGTAGCGGTTGCGGGCCAGGGAGAAGGTCCGGGTGCCGTCCCGTCTCTCCTGGGCCAGGCGGAAGCCGAGCAGTCCCAGCTCGTCGTCGAAGGCCATGTCGGGTGCATTCTCGCGGGCCGGGACCTGAACCGCCAGCGCCGAGCCTCCGTGCAGTTGTGGGCAGGGCCTGCTTAGAATTCTCTGCCGACCGGTATCCGCCGGACGGCGACCGACCCTGGGACAGACCTTGGCCAGAAACACCGCCGACCTGGACGCCCTTGTCGGCCGGACGCTCGGCCGCCGCCGCTACGAGGTCGTCGCCCGCATCGCCCAGGGCGGCATGGCGATCGTCTACCGCGGCCACGACCGGCAGCTCGACCGGGTGGTCGCGATCAAGGTGCCCCGCCCCGAGTTCGCCCGCGACCGCGAGTTCTCCGAGCAGTTCCGGCGCGAGGCCCGCACGGCCGCCCGGCTGTCCCATCCGAACGTGGTCGCCGTGTACGACTCGGGCGAGGAGCGGGGGCTGCCCTGGATCGTGATGGAGCACGTCAGCGGCCGGACCCTGCGCGAGGTCCTCGACGACCAGCGGCACCTCACCCCCGAGGCCACCGCCGAGCTGCTCGGGCCGGTGGCCGACGCCCTCGACCACGCCCACCACGCCGGGGTCGTCCACCTCGACGTGAAGCCGGAGAACCTGCTGCTGACCAGCGAGACGGTCAAGGTGGCCGACTTCGGGCTGGTCCGGGCGGCCGCCCAGCGGGGCCACGGGCAGGCCCTGGCCGCCACCGTCCACTACTGCGCCCCCGAGGTGCTGCGGGGCGGGGTGGTCGACGGACGGGCCGACGTGTACGCCCTCGGGGTGGTCGCCTGGGAGTGCGTGGTCGGCCGGCCGCCGTTCGAGGGTGACGCCCGCCAGGTCGTCCAGCAGCACCTGGGCGGGCGGGTGCCGCCGCCGTCACGGGTGGTCGCGGGGATCCCCGGGCCGTTCGACGCCGGCGTCGCCCAGGCCACCGACCCTGACCCGGCCCGCCGGTTCCTGCGCGCCTCCGACTTCGCCGCCGCCATCGGCGCCCCCCGCCGCCGCCGGGTCGACGAGACCCTCCGCGCCACCACCCGCCTTCCCGCCGGCCCCGACACCACCGCCGCCTGGGCCCCGGCGGCCGGGGGCGCCACCGGGGGGTGGACCCAGGCGCTGGGCGGGGTCGCCCCGGTCCCGCCGACCCAGGTCCACCCGGTGGTGACACCCCCGGCCCAGCCGCCGCCCGGCCGGGTGCCGGCCCCCCGCCCCGAGGCGGCACCGCAGGGGCCGTTGCGGCCGCGACCGACCACCGGGCGGGTCCCCAAGAGCAGGGCGGCACGCTCGCGGGGCGGACTGACCCGGGGGCGGGTGCTGGCCGTGCTGGTGGTCGTGGGCCTGCTGGCGGTGGGGCTGGTGACCCGGGCCGGAGGGCTGCTCGGGGGGTCGGTGCGGGTGCCGGAGGTGATCGGGCTGTCGGTCGCCGAGGCCACCCGCGACCTCCAGGACCGGGGGCTGCTGGTCCGGGTCGGCGAGCCGGTGGCCTCCGACCACGTGCACGAGGGGCTGGTCGCGACCCAGTCGGTCGCCGGCGGCGAACGGGCCAGGCGCCGAGACACCGTGGTCGTGCGGCCGTCGCTCGGGATCACCCTGCCCGACCTGGTCAGGCGGCCGGCCGGGGCGGCAACGGACCGGCTCCAGGAGCTGGACATCCGCTTCCGCCGGGAGGAGCGCCCCAGCCTGACCGTGGCCAAGGGCAACGTCGCCGCCACCCGACCGGCCAAGGGCACCGTGCTCAAGGGCGACCAGGTGGTCACCCTGGTGATCAGCACCGGCCGCCCGCCGGTCGGCGTCCCCGACGTGCGCGGGCGGTCGGTCGAGGAGGCCCAGGCCATCCTCGGCGCCGCCCACCTCCAGGCCCGGCCCCAGCAGGTCTTCGACGACAACGTGCCCAAGGGCCGGGCGGCCGGCACCGAGCCCGGCGGCGGGTCGACCGTCGCCTGGGGCTCAACGGTCGTCCTCAAGGTCAGCAAGGGACCCGACCTGGTCGAGGTGCCGCAGGTGGTCGGGCTGTCCAAGAAGGAGGCAGCCCAGCGGCTCCGCGAGGCCGGGCTGAAGGCCCGCTTCCTGCTCCCGGTGGGGAGCCGGGTCGTGGAGCAGAGCCCGGCCGCCGGCGAGCAGGCCAAGCGCGGCAGCGACGTCCGCCTCCTGCTGAACCTGTTCTGACGTGCGCATCGGGGCCCACGTGTCGGTCGCCGGCGGCCTGCGCAACGCGGTCGCCAACGCCGTCGCCGCCGGCTGCGAGGCCTACCAGGTGTTCGTGTCCAACGCCCGCGGCTGGGCACCGCCGCCGCTGGACCCGGCGGACGACGAGCGGTTCCGGGCCAAGGGGGCCGCGGCCGGGCTGGGGCCGCTGTTCGTCCACGCCCCCTACCTGGTGAACCTCGCCAGCGTCAGCCCGGTCACCCGGGAACGGTCCCGCCAGGCGGTCGCCGCCGCCCTGGCCAAGGCGGCGGCCATCGGCGCCGCCGGGGTGGTCGTCCACGCCGGCGCCGCCCAGGCCAGCGGCCGGGCCGCCGGCCTGGCCACCACCCGCGAGGCGCTGCTGCCCCTGGCCGACCAGATCCCCGACCGGCCCGGCCCCCCGACCGCCTGGGCTCCGCCCGGCGGCCCCGACCTCGTCCTGGAGCTGACCGCCGGCACCCGCGGCGCCCTGGCGGCCCGGTTCGACGAGATGGCCGAGCTGCTGGCCGCCTGCGACCACCACCCCCGGCTCAAGGTGTGCATGGACACCTGCCACGCCCAGGCCGCCGGCTACGACCTGGGCGACCCCGCCGGCGCCGTCAAGGCCCTCGACGAGCTGTTCGGCATCCTCGGCGACCGGGTCGTGCTCGTCCACGCCAACGACTCCCGCGACCCGGTCGGCGCCGGCCGCGACCGCCACTGCCCCATCGGCACCGGCACCATCGGCGACCGGGGCTTCGCCGCCGTCCTGGCCCACCCCGGCCTGGCCACCCTCCCGGTCATCACCGAGACCACCGGCGACCCCGACCAGCTGGCCGCCGACCTCGCCCGCCTCGGCCGCCTCCGCCCGGGCGGGTAGGGGGAGGGCGTGGTGCTCAGCACCCGGCGGCGGGTCGGGGCGTACCGGTGGGAGCTGGCCATGGTGGCCGTGACCGCCGTCTGGGGGTCGACGTTCGTGCTGGTGCGCGACGCCGTCGCCCAGATCCCGCCGTTCGCCTTCATCGCCTACCGGTTCCTGGCCGCGGCCGTGCTGCTGGCGGCCTTGCGGCCCCGGCTGGCCGCCGTCGCCGGGACCCCCGAGCTGGCCGCCGGGGCGGTGGCCGGGCTGGCCCTGTTCGCCGGCTACGGCTTCCAGACGGTCGGGCTGCAGTACACCACCGCCTCCAACGCCGGCTTCATCACCGGGCTGTCGGTGGTCCTGACCCCGCTGCTCGCCGGGCTGGTCCTGCGCCAGTCGCCGGGCCGCTGGCCGGTGGCCGGGGCGCTGCTGGCCGCGGTCGGGCTCGGCCTGCTGTCGCTCCAGACCCTGGAGGTCCGCCGGGGCGACGCCCTGGTGCTGGGCTGCGCGGTCGCCTTCGCGACCCACATCCTGCTGCTCGGCCGCTACGCCCCCCAGCTGTCCACCTACCGGCTGGCGGTCGTCCAGATGGCCACGGCCGGGCTGTGCGGCCTGGCCTGGGCCGGGGTGGCCGGCGATCTGGTCGTCCCCGGCTCGGCCGAGGTGTGGGTGGCCCTGGCCATCACCTCGGTGGCCGCCTCGGCGGCGGCGTTCCTGATCCAGACCCGGGCCCAGCGCGAGGTCTCCCCCACCCGAACGGCCGTCATCTTCACCATGGAGCCGGTGTTCGCCGGGTTGTTCGGGTTCCTGCTTGCCGGGGAGCGCCTCTCCGGGCGAGGCTGGCTCGGGGCCGGCCTGATCCTGGCCGGGATGCTGGTCGCCGAGCTGGGCGGCCGGCAACCGGCCGCCCCCGGCCGGCCCGCGACCGATGGAGGCCGGCCGTGATCCAGGTGCACGTGTTCCAGAAGGGCCAGGAGGTCCGCGACATCCCGGTGGCGGAGCTGTCGCAGGTCCGGGCCGAGCCGCGGACCCTGGTCTGGGTCGACCTGGTCTCGCCGACGCCTGACGAGCTGGCCGCCATGGGCGAGGAGTTCCAGGTCCACGAGCTGGCCCTCCACAGCATCGCCGTCGGCGCCAAGCAGCGGCCCAAGGTCGAGGAGTTCGAGGACCAGGTGCTGCTGATCGCCTACGCCTCCAAGCCGGTGGCCGAGGGCGACCCGGTCGACCTGCGCGAGCTGGACGTGGTCGCCGGCCAGAACTTCCTGCTCACCTTCCACGGCGGCGCGCCGATCGACGCCGAGGCGGTCGCCGCCCGGATCACGGCCCGGCCGGAGCTGGCCAAGCACGGCGCCGGCTTCCTGCTCTACGTCGTCCTGGACGAGCTGGTCGACACCTTCTTCCCGGCCCTGGACCGGATCGGCGAGCGGATCGAGGACCTGGAGGAGACGGTGTTCGAGGCCACCGCCGGCGACACCCAGAGCCAGATCTTCGCCATCCGGCGCGACCTGATCGCCATCCGCCGGGTCGTCGGCCCGATGCGTGACGCCATGGTCGTCCTGCTCCGCCGCGACCTGCGCCTGTTCACCCGCGAGTCCCAGCGCTACCTGCAGGACATCTACGACCACATGATCCGGATCGTGGAGAGCGTTGAGGACTACCAGGACCTGGCCGCCGGGGCCCTGGAGGCCAGCCTGGCGGTCGCCTCCAACCGGATCGGCACGGTCGCCCGCAACCTGGGCGCGTACGCCGCCATCTTCGCCGTGGTCACGATGATCAGCGGCATCTACGGGATGAACTTCGCCCACATGCCCGAGCTGGCCTGGCGCTACGGCTACGCCTGGGCGGTGGGCCTGATGGTGCTGACGGCGACCGCGCTGTGGATCTATTTCAAGCGGAAGGGCTGGCTGTAGAGAATACGGGGATGGACACGCTGAGCCGGGTCGCCGCCCGGGTGGCCGAGCGCTTCCCGGCCGACCTGGAGCGGATCCGCGGCTACCTGCGGATGCCGTCGGTGAGCGCCACCGGCGAGGGCATCCGCGACGTAGCCGAGGCCACCGGGGCCTGGATCGAGGGCGCCGGCGGGTCGTTCGAGCTGGTGGAGACGCCTGGCCACCCGCTGATCGTCGGCGAGCTGCCCGGCCCGGCGGGCGCGCCCCGGCTGCTGCGCTACGGCATGTACGACGTCCAGCCGGCCCAGGAGCCGGACTGGACCTCGCCGCCGTTCGCGGCCGAGGTCCGCGACCTGCCCGGGATCGGCCCGGCGGTGGTGGCCAGGGGCAGCGCCAACTCCAAGAGCTGCCTGGCCTGCTTCCTCGTGGCCGTGGAGGTCCTGAGGGAGCTGGACGCCATGCCCCTGACCGTGGCCCTGATGATCGAGGGCGAGGAGGAGCTGGGCAGCCCCAACCTGGCCGCCGCGGTCCGGGAACGGGCCGGCGACCTGACCGCCGAAGGCGCCTTCGACCTCGACCTGACCGCCGGGCTGGACGGCCAGCCCGAGCTGATCCTCGGCTGCAAGGGGCTGTGCGACCTGGAGCTGGTGTGCGAGGCCGGCGACTGGGGCGGGCCCGCCATCGACCTGCACTCCAGCGAGCAGGCGTGGATCGCCTCGCCGGTGTGGGCGCTGGTCCAGGCCCTGGCCACCCTCACCGGTCCCGACGAGGAGATCCGGGTCGCCGGCCTGGACGGCGGCCCCGGGCCGGGCGAGGGCGACCGGCGGCTGCTGGCCGAGCTGGCCGCCGGGTTCGACCCGGCCGAGCACCTGCGCGAGTCCAGGGCGGCCCGCTACCGCCTGCCCGGCGGGCCGGCCGAGCTGCTGGAGGCGCTGCTGTTCCGGCCGACCATGAACATCTCGGGGATCGCCGCCGGCTACGTCGGCCCCGGGGGCAAGACGATCGTGCCCAGCCGGGCCGAGGCCCGAGTCGACATCCGCCTGGTCGGGGGCGACCCCGACCAGGCCGCGGCCGCCGTCCGCCGCCACCTCGACGACCACGGGTTCGGCCACGTCCAGCTCCGGCTGCTCGACGCCTACCCGTGGGCCAAGGCCGAGCCGGGCAACCGCTCCGAGGTGGCCATGCGGGCCTCCTACCGGGCCCTGGGCCGCGACGCCCTGCCCTACCCGCTGGCCCCCTGGTGCGCCCCCTACTTCGTGTTCGACCGCATCCTCGGCCTGCCCTGGGCCTCGGGCGGGGTCGGGCACGCCGCCGGCGCCCACGGGCCGGACGAGTACGCCACCCTGGCCGGGCTCCAGGAGCACATCGTCGGCGCCGCCGCCTTCCTGCTCGCCTACGCGGACCTGCCGAGGTGAGCCCGGTCCGGGTGGTCGTGGCCAGGGGCGACCCGCTGGAGCGGGGGCGCACGGTCGGCTACGAGCTGGCCGACCTGATCCGCGGGTCGCTCGAGTTCTACTGGCGCTACCTGGTCCGGCGCGGGATCGGGGCGGGCGAGCTGCCGGGGCTGCTCGCCCCCTACCTGGCCGCGGCCGAGCGGGAGCTGCCCGACCTGGTCGAGCTGGTCACCGGGATGGCCGAGGGGTCGGGGGTGTCGTTCTGGGAGC